>JBFGRR010000162.1:0-4152 GCA_041567215.1 Acidimicrobiia bacterium
CCAAAGCGGCGATCGCGGAGGCGATCTCGCCCGCAAGCTGAGGCTCATCCGCTTCGGCCCCTTCGAGGGCCAGACGGGCGGCGCGACCGCCGATCGCCCCCAACGCCCAGGCCGCGTGGCCGGCCAGCATCGAGTCACCGCTGTGCAGGAACCGGACCAGCAGCGGGACGTGCGACTCGTCACCCCCATTCCCGAGGGCTACCAGAGCGTTGCGCTGCAGGTACCTGCCGTCGAGCGCCGGGATGAAGAAGCGGGCAAAACGCTCGGCGACGGCCTCGGGTGGCGACTCGAGGATCTCGACCAGGTCGACCCGACCGGGTCCAAGCCTGCCGGCCTCGACCCGCCGGAAGCCAGGTGGGCAGGCATCCAGGCAGTCGTCGCACCCGTAGAGGCGATCACCCATCGCTTCCCGGAACTGCAAAGGAATCGGACCCGGGAGCTGAGCGAGAGCTGCCAGGCAGCGCCTCGCATCCAGGATCCCTGGAGCGATCAGCGCCCCGGTGGGACAGGCCGGAAGGCAAGCCTCGCAAGTTCCGCAGTCCCTCTTCATCGGGTTCGACTCGACGAGCGGGGCGTCTGTCAAAACCGATCCCAGCAGCATCCAGGGACCGACCTCGGGCGCCAGGATCATCGTGTTCTTGCCCCACCACCCGACCCCGGCCCGCCGGGCCACCGCCCGGTCCACCAGACGGCCGTCGTCGGAGATCGCCTCGGCGCGGAATCCCCCGGCTTCGAGAACCATCGCCATCGCCCGGAGGCCTTCAAGCAGCGGTCGGTAGTGGTCCGACTCGGCGAAGCGGGCCACCCGTCCGGTGCCGGGGATCGGTGGACCTGGACTTCCGGCCTCGGGGACGTAGGCCCGGCCGGCGACGACGATGCGCTCGGCCCAGGGAAAGGCGGCGGCCGGATCGGATGCGATGTCGGGCCGCGAGAAGGTGAACGAGAGACCCGAAGACAGCCCGGCGGCCCGCCTCTCGACCAGGTCGTGGCGGACTTCGGGGAATGGATCGGTCGAACAGACGCCGATCCGGTCCAGGCCCGCCTCCTGGCCGGCAGCCATCACTCTCTGGGTCAGGTCCACCCGAGAGACGATACGCCTGCGAAGGGGTTCACCCGGTCGCCCGTTGGTCTCCGTCCGTGACCAGCCTGAGCCTGGGAACGAGACCGGCCTCGGCGAGATTTCCGAGTGCAGCTCTCTCGTCGCCGTCCAGGGCCATCGGTCCGCCGCCTATGAGGACCGAAACCACACAGTCGTCGCAGGCGCTCGTTTCTCTCATCCTGCATCCGTCACAATCGATGATCATGTGGCCAACGTATCGACCGGGTGTGACAGAAACTCACAGCCAGGCGGCAAACGCCTCCGACCACACCGCCACGGTGGCCTGCGACCGTTCCCTGACCTCTCGATCAGACGTGATCACGGCCACCACTCCGCCGGCCGCCCGGGCCGCCTCGACGATCGCATCATCGGCGGATTCGACGAAGGCAACGATCACTCCTCCTTCGCGCGCCGTGTCGACGCCCTGATCCGAGTCCCAGAACAGCTTCACGGTCAGCGGGGAGTTCGCCCGACGACGGAGCCGCGCCGCTGCGGCGGCAACCCGGGCTCTCCCGATGGCTTCGCCACCGGCTCCGATGGCGTGTGCCACGTTGTAGCCGTCGACGAGGATGGTCACCGGTTCGCTCCGCGACAGGAGCCAGTCGATCGCCTCCGGTCTGTCGGGTCGAAGCTCTCACGGGAAGACGGTGGCAGGCGGAGAATGGGGAGCCGGGCGAGGCGCCAGCGGTTCGAGGGCCTCGGCGAGGTGGTCGAGGGTGCGCGCCGAAGCCTGCGGGGCGCCGCGACCGAACACCGCCTGGGTGCTCGCCCGTTCTGTCGCCGGGTCGCGACGGGCTCCCCGTTCCAGCAAGAAGGCGATCCTGCCGTCGGCCTCCGCCAGGTCCGCCGACACCCGGGCTATCTCCTCGAGAGCGACCTCGAGTGCGCTCTCCGTGCGGCGAAGAGCGCGTTTGAGCGTCTCGGAGTCGTTGCCCCGTGCTGCCGATCTCTCGTCTGCCTGGCGCCGCATCTCCTGCAGTTGCGCCTTGGCCTCGCTCCGTTCTCTCTTCAGCTTCTCCTGGAGGCGCTCGAAACTCGCTCGCGACCCTTTCAGCTCGTTTTCGAGGGCGCCGACGCGGGCGATCGCAGCCCTCAGCTGGACCTCGCGGACCCCGGCCTCGAGGGTGGATTCCCACCCGTCACTCCTGCGCAGATACGCCTCCGCCGCCGGCCGGCTCCCCCCGATCGACTCGGGCACCTCGTGCCAACGCTCCAGGGCCTTTTCCCTGAGCCATTCGCTGGCATCCAGTTCGGCAAGAACGCGTTCCGCGTGAGGGGCGGTCAGCCGCTTGGCAGAGATGCCGGCGACTCTCCGCAGCCGGGCGGGCACCTCCTCGGCGGCCATCTTTCGGAGCGCGCGCCGGACGGCTTCGACCGCAGGCTCGAGGAGATCGCGCTTGCCTTCCACATCGGGGAGTCAACCATCTGACGCCCTCGCATCGGGAGATCAATTGACGGGGCGACGATCGACCGGCATACTCCGCCGCCGATGAAGCACATCATCCTCGTACTCGGATAGCGCGCACGCCTCCAACGGCGTGGGCGCGACCTCGACCCTCCCCTCCGGGAGGGTCTTGTTTATCCAGAACCAAACGGAGAACACCATGAGCGAGATAAGTGGAGCACAAGCCCTGATCCGGGCCCTCGAACACGAGGGAGTGGAGACGGTGTTCGGAGTACCCGGCGGTGCGATCCTCCCGGCGTACGACCCCCTCCTCGACAGCCCGATCCGCCACATCCTCGCCCGTCATGAGCAAGGTGCTGGCCACATGGCGGAGGGTTACGCATGGGCCACCGGAAAGGTCGGGGTCTGCATAGCCACCTCCGGCCCGGGCGCCACCAACCTGGTGACGCCGCTCGCCGACGCACTCATCGACTCCGTTCCGGTGGTGGCCATCACCGGACAGGTGCCGACCACCTCGGTCGGAAACGACGCCTTCCAGGAGGCGTACACGACGGGAATCACCATGCCGGCGACGAAACACAATTACTTCGTCACGGATGCATCGGAGATTCCCGAGATAGTCCACCAGGCATTCCACATCGCCTCGACCGGCCGGCCCGGGCCGGTCCTGATCGACATCCCGAAGAACATCCTCAATGCGGCGACGGTCTGGCACGAGCCTGTCGATCTGAACCTGCCCGGCTACCGCCCGACCATCGAAGGTCACCCGATGCGGGTGCGGGACGCAATCGAGAAGATCGCCGCGGCGAAGCGCCCGGTGCTGTACGTGGGTGGGGGAATCATCAAAGCCAACGCCGCTGAGCAGCTCCGCCGGTTCGCCGAGCTGACCGGCGCGCCCGTGACCACCACGCTGATGGGGCGGGGCGCATTCCCGGACTCACACCCGCTCGCCATGGGAATGCCGGGGATGCACGGGACCTACACGGCGATAACGGCGATCCAGAAGTCCGACCTGCTCATCGCCATCGGTGTGCGTTTCGACGACCGGGTCACCGGGAACCCGGCCTCGTTCGCACCCGGGGCCGAAGTGATCCACGTCGATGTCGATCCCGCCGAGATCGGCAAAGTCCGCGCCGCCGAGATACCGATCGTCGGCGATGCCCGCCGGGTTCTCGAGCAGATGATCGAGGCCTGGTCAGGCCGGGAGACGCCGGCGAGGGCCGAGTGGCTGGCCACGATCAAGCAGTGGCAACGCGAGTACCCCCTCCACTACGAGCAGCAACCCGACGGGCCCTTGAAGCCCCAATACGTGGTCGAGGAACTCCACCGGCTGACCGGCGGGGACGCCATCCTCGTTGCAGGCGTCGGACAGCACCAGATGTGGGCATCCCAGTTCTGGAAGTTCGAGAGCCCCCGCCGCTGGATCAACTCTGGGGGACTCGGCACGATGGGATTCGCCGTGCCGGCCGCGGTCGGCGCCAAGGCCGGCATGCCCGACAGCCTCGTCTACGCCATAGACGGAGACGGCTGCTTCCAGATGACGAGTCAGGAACTGATCACGGCCGCCGAGGAGGGAATCCCGGTGAAGATCGCCGTCTTCAACAACGGCTCATATGGAATGGTCACCCAGTGGCAGAAGCTCTTCTAC
>JBFGRR010000163.1:0-4142 GCA_041567215.1 Acidimicrobiia bacterium
ACGAGGCTCGCGTTCGACCTCGATCCCCTGCCTCGCAAGGTCGTAGAGGCGGTTCCCGCCGACCTTGATCGCCGAGACCATCGGCGGGGTCTGGAGTATCTCGCCCGTCAGCCCGATCGCCGCCTCTCTGAGATCCTCGAGGGTCACGGGTAGAGGCGACGACTCGACCACCTCGCCCTGGGCGTCGAGTGTGTCGGTGCCCACACCGAACCTGGCGGTGGCCAGGTACTCCTTGTCGAAATCCTGAACGAACCTGATGAGGCGGGTCGCCCCACCCACCGCCACGACGACGGCGCCGGTCGCCATCGGGTCGAGCGTCCCGGCATGGCCCGCCTTGCGAATGCCCGTGGATCGCTGCACGGCGTCGACCACGTCACGCGACGTCGGCCCACTCGGCTTGTCGACACAGATGAAGCCGATCACAACCTCGCCCTCACCGCGGCGATCGCCTCTTCGGCCGACCCCGCAAACGTGAACCCGGCGGCGTTGTGATGTCCGCCGCCGCCGAGTGCGGAGGCGATCGCCCCGACATCCACCCTTCCCCGCGATCTCAAGCTGATCTTGATACGGCCGTCGACGGTCTCTTTTGCGAGCGCAGCCACATCCGACTCGCGGGCGATGCGGATGATGTCGATCAACGGGTCGGTGTCCTCCGGGCCGATCCCCGAAGCCTTCAGATCCTCGAGGGTGAGCAGTGACCAGACGAACCGGATCTCGGGTTCGAGCACGGCGCGCCTGAGCACCTCACCGGTCGCCTTCAGGAAGCCGAACGGGCTCTCCTCATAGATGTGCCGGCTCACCCTCTCGGGCTTGGCGCCTGCGCCTACGAGTCTGGAGGCGATCGACAACGTCTCGGGCGTGGTGTTGGAGTACTGGTAACGGCCGGTGTCGGTGACGATTCCCGTCAGGAGGCATTCGGCGATGACCGGATCGAGGGGCCAGTCCAGTTCGTCGAGAAGCCGCATCACCATCACCGCGGTGGCGGCGGCGTCACCGTCGATGAGATCGACCGTTCCGAAGCCCTGGTTGGAGATGTGGTGATCGAGGACGATGAGGCCACCGGCACGTGATGCCGGTCCGGCCAACTCGCCGAGACGATCGATCGACCCGGCGTCGAAACTGATCATCAACTCGGGGTCTGCGGGCACCTGATCCGGCGGAACCAGCAGATCGAGGGGCAGGAATCGGAACGCCTCGACTCGTGAGAACGGCTCACCGAAGGAGGGGAACACCGCCTTGCCCGCCTGCTTCAAGGCAACGGCCATGCCGAGCATCGATCCCAATGCATCCCCATCCGGACCGACGTGGCATGCCAGGGCAACCGATCGGGCTGGCCGGATCAACTCGGCCGCTGCGCGCAGAGCATCACTCATCTTCACCGTCGTTCTCGTGGATCCGCCGGAAGATCGCCTCGATCTTCTCTCCCTCGACGATCCCCTCGTCGAGGCGGAACTCAAGCGAAGGCGTGTATTTCATCCTCACCTGCCCACCCAGAGAGCGCCGAAGCCGGGGCGCCGCATTGTCGAGCGCCTTTTTGATCTCGCCGGCCCTGGAGAGGTCGATCGTCGAGAAGTAGACGAGGGCATGGCGTAGATCCGGGGAGGTCTCCACACCGGTGATCGTCACCATGTCCACCCTGGGGTCCTTCAGCCCCTCGACCTCTTCGGCGAGGACCTTCTTGATGATCGAGTTGACCCTGTGCATCCGGGAGTACGAAGGGCTGCTCACGACGGTTCCTCCAGGTAGCTCGCTCTGATCTCGATGACCTCGAGGTCGATGCACCCATCAAGGTAGCTCTGCACCTGGCCAATCAGCCGTTCCAGGTGTGTCGCGTCGGGTGCGACGATGGCCACACCCACGCTGGACAGCTGCCACGAGTCGTGGTGGTCGATCTCGGAAACGCTCAGAGACGCAGTCCGCCGCAACCCCTCGATCAAAGGACGAACCACGGCACGTTTCGCCTTGAGTGAGTTGGCCAGCGGGACGCGCAACTCGATGCGCAGTGCCGCGGCGTGCATCAGGTCCTGGCGACCTCGCGCACTTCGAACACCTCGATGACGTCGCCTTCTTTGACGTCGTTGTAGCCGTCGATCGAGATGCCGCACTCGAACCCCGTCGCCACCTCCCGGACATCGTCCTTGAAACGGCGCAGCGAACCGAGGACTCCGGTGTGGATGACGACACCGTTCCGGAGCAGACGCACCCGAGCGTTTCGCTGGACCACGCCTTCCGTGACGTAACTCCCGGCGACAGTGCCTGCGCGCGGCACCTTGAAGATGGCCCGGACCTCTGCCGTTCCGAGCACCAGTTCTTCCTTGTCGGGTTGGAGCTTGCCAACAAGCAGGTCCTCGAGCTCTTCGAGGAGCTCGTAGATGATCCCGTAGGTGCGGATCTCGATCCCTGCCTCTTCGGCGGCGCGACGGGCCTTGCCCTCGGGCCTGACGTTGAATCCGACGATCACGGCGCCCGTCACCTCGGCGAGAGTCACGTCGTTCTCGTTGATCCCGCCCACGGCGCCGTGAACGATCTCGATGCGGCCGTCTTCGCGGGTGATCTTGGCGATCGAGTCCCTGAGGGCCTCGACGGAGCCATGCGCGTCGGCTTTGAGCACGATGCGGAGTTCGGTGTCTTCGGATCGGAGTTGTTCGAGAAGACCCTGCAGGCGTTCCTTGGCCGAAGGCATCGCCTGGTCACGATCCTTGACGGCTTGTGCCCTCTCGTCGGCGACCCCTCGCGCCTCCCGGTCGCTGGCAACCACCTCGAAAGGATCACCCGCGGTGGGCACATCGGCCCATCCCATGATGAGCACCGGCGTACTCGGCAGCGCTTCGTCGAGCCGGTTTCCCTCGTGATCCATCATCGCCCTCACACGGCCAGGGACGGACCCGGCAACGAAGCTGTCACCCTGGTGCAGGGTGCCGCGCTGGATTATCACGGTGGCGGTTGGGCCTCTCCCCTGCTCGAGTTGCGACTCGATCACGAAACCCGATGCGGGGGCGTCGGGGTTCGCCTTGAACTCCTGGAGCTGCGCGATGAGGTCGATCACCTCGAGGAGGTTCTCGATCCCGTCTCCCGTTATCGCCGAGAGCTCGACCGATGGAACCTCGCCACCCAACTCCTCGGTGATGACCCCGTGCTCGGTGAGCATGGTGCGCACCCGCAGCGGGTCGGCTCCGGGCAGATCTGTCTTGTTCACCGCGACCACCAATTGGACTCCGGCGGCCTTTGAGTGGCTGATCGCCTCGATCGTCTGTGGCATGACACCGTCGTCGGCCGCCACGACGAGAACGACGATGTCGGTCACCTCGGCGCCACGGGCGCGCATCGTTGTGAAAGCGGCGTGGCCCGGCGTGTCGATGAAGGTGATCGGGTTGCCTGCGATCTTCACCTGGTAGGCCCCGATGTGCTGGGTGATCCCGCCCTGTTCCCCGGAAACCACGTTCGTCTTGCGGATGGCGTCGAGCAGGGTCGTCTTGCCATGATCGACGTGTCCCATGACGGTGACCACCGGCGGACGGGGTTCGAGGTCGGCAGGGGCGTCGTCGAACACAGGCCGCTCCACCGGTGCGGGTGCGGGTGCGGGTTCGGGGGCCTCCCGATCGATAATCACGCCGAAGCTCTCTCCGACGACGTCCATCAGATCCTCGGGCATGGCGCCACCGGCCCCGACCGGCCGACCCTTGGTCAAGAGCGCCTTCACGACGTCGCCGACCGGGCGATCGATGGCTGCGGCGAAATCGGCGACGGAGAGGGCGGGAGCGACCGACACGATCCGCAGATCGTCGGACCCCTCCGCAACGTCATCGGCGGGTGCCTCCGGTGCCGGCTGCTTCTCGGCTGCCGGCTTCTTTCCGGGTGCCGGAGCCGCCTTCGCCCCGACGGGTTCGGGCGCGGGTTCTGGCTCGGTGTCACCGCTGACCGCGAGAGTCACCAATTCGGCTTCGCTTTCCTCGAGCCCTGACGATGCCGTCTTGACGGCGATCCCCAGCTCGAGTGCCTTCTCGAGCAACTCGCTCGACTCGACACCCAGCTCACGGGCAAGCTCGTAGATCCTCTTCTTCGCCACTATCTCACTCTTCTTCGCTCGAATCGTCCGTTTGGGTATCGGCATCAGATGCCTGCTCGGCGCCAGATTCCGCCTC
>JBFGRR010000164.1:0-4137 GCA_041567215.1 Acidimicrobiia bacterium
GAGCCGATCACCTCATCTGCACGATCGGGATCGAGGGTCACCACTTCGCCGTGTACGACGCCCCCCGGTCTAGGGGCGATGAAGGGGTATGGGAGCCCCCTGCCGTAGAGGGCGTAGCCGTCGAGGGTAGCGGGGTGAACGCGTAGGACCGATGACGCCAGAAATCGGTCGAAGACGCCTCCGCGCCGGCGGAGGCTCCCGTACACGAATAGGTTTGCAGGACCACTGTTCACTCCCCCAATGGTGCCACCTCCGGCCACCAAGTGCATCCGCACCGCCTGGGGATCGACCTCACGGTGCGGCTACCGTCCAGGCGATGATCGGAATCTCGGCGTGGCGGCGACCAGTGGACTGGATGCTCGGGCGGGGCGAACCGATGTACACCCTCACCACCGACTACGTGGCCAAACTGGTGGATCTCGGCTCTCCTGCGGTGATCCTTCCCCCCTCCCCCCTGCACCATGCCGCGGAGGTGGTCGGCCGTCTCGACGGACTCATCATCAGCGGGGGCGGTGACGTAGACCCGGCCTCCTACGGTGCGACCAACACCGACAGCGCCGGGATCGATGCCGAGCGCGACGCATGGGAGATCGAGCTCGTGAAGGAGGCAGAGCGACAGCGGGTGCCGGTGTTGGGGATCTGCCGGGGTCTTCAGGTGATGACGGTGGCGTTCGGGGGATCGCTCCACCAGCACATCTGGAACCCGGGAACCGACCATCCGCCGCTCACACCCGCGGGGGGAGGGCCGCTGATGGATCATCCGCATCCTGTCGAGTTCGACGAGGGGAGCGCCCTCTACGAGTTGTTCGGCCCTCGGACGACCGTCAACAGCTATCACCACCAGGCCGCCGACCGGGTGCCGGCACGCTTCGCGGCAACGGGTCGGGCGCCCGACGGCACCGTCGAAGCCATCGAATCCGTGGACGACTGGCAGGCCATGGCCGTTCAGTGGCATCCGGAGCGGGCCGACGACGTCCGGCTGTTCGAGGAACTGATAGCCCGGTCAGGTAACCGGGCCGTCGTTCCCGGCAGACGCCTGTGAGATGCCTTCCAGGGCGTGGATGGTGTATCGGTTCGGGTGGAGCCGGTCCTCGACGAGCCAGAGCAGAACCCGCCCGCTGATCGCCCCTGCGACGGCTCCGGCGACGGCAAGCGAGAGAACCGCCGCGAAGCCGATCCGTATCCAGCCCGCATCGTCCGGCAGGCTCCCCATCGCGAAGAACAACACCGGCATCGCAACACCCCAGCCGAGGGCGTTGGCCCAGACCCAGTGCCAGGCGCGTTCGATCTGAGGCTGCAGAACCAGCGCCTGGGGGGTTCCCAGGACCGCGCCCGCAGCCATGCCGGCCAGCGCACCTCTCCAGAGATACGCACCGAAGCCATCTCCGACCGAGGAGATCAACCCCCCCGCCCCCGCCCAGCCGAGGATTCCGCTCAAAGCGGTGGCCGACACCCAGACTCTTGTAGGCACGAACGGCAGGGGCCACGAGATCACCTGATGCTGGCCATATCCGAACAGCACTCCGCCGATGAGGCCGAAGAACACGGCCGAGAGCAGAAACGCCGGAAGGGCGCCCGTCTGGCTCTCGAGCGCAGCGAGGAGAGCCCATCCGATCAGGGCGCCGCTACCGATGGACACCACCGAACCGGCGGCGTTCACCGCCGTCCAGCGGAACCAGAGCACACGGCGGCGTCTCACAGAGGCAGCAACCGTCGACACGCGGAGTTGAGAGGAACCCGTCACTTCACCGATCGCATGAAAACACGCAGACCGTGCCCACGCAATGGTCCAAAAGGACGGATCTCAGCCCGTCCCGCGTTGAGTCATGGAGATTCGACGGTTCAAGGCATCGAGGATCGCCTTGGCGGTCGCCGAGCCGATGTCACCATCGCGAAGGAGAGCCGATCCGATCAGGTAGTCGCTCCACCCGGCCTCACGGACCTGCACGAGGGCGACGCGCACGGGCCCCAGCTCGGTGGTACCGACCGCCGACAGATCGAAATGGCGGTCGACGATGCTCTCGACCGCACGGAGGGTGGCCTCACCCACCAGCCGCGCCCGATGTGAGCTCTCCGAAGAGCCGGAGGCGAGACCGCGATGGGTCTCATCGCCGTACCCGACGGTCACGGAGATGTCGACGCGGTCTCCCGACTCCTCGTGATCGATGGTCGCCAGGAAAACACGGTCTTCAGACATCGACCACAGCGTAGACGGACCGGTGCCGGATCAGTGACCGGATCACCACACCCACTCGGTAGTCTCAGGCCGGCGCCGGCCGGCAGAGGCGGATTCCCCGCCCAGGCGTCATGAGAGTCAGGGAGAGAGCATGGGTGTCCCCCGCGGAATGTTGACCCTCGACCAGCTCGCAGTCGTGGTGGCGGCCGAGGCCATCGACACGGTCGTCGTCGGATTCACGGACCACTACGGCAGGGTCCACGGAAAGCGTTTCGACGCATCCTTCTTCCTCGAAGAGGCCCATGAGCACGGCTCACACGCTTGCGACTACCTGCTGACGGCCGACATGGAGATGGAGCCGGTCCCCGGTTATCAATACGCCAATTGGGAGCTGGGATACGGGGACTTCCACATGGTCCCCGACATCTCCACGTTGCGGATCGCCGACTGGTTGGATCGGACCGCACTGGTGCTCTGCGACCTGCACGATCCCAAGACCCACGAAATGGTCCCGGTGGCACCGCGCTCGATCCTGAAGCGCCAGTTGGCCATGGCAGCCGACGCGGGGTTCGCGGCCAAGGGCGCCTCGGAACTGGAGTACTACCTGTTCGAGGACTCCTACCGGGAGGCGGCCGAGCTCCGGTACCAGGGTCTTCGCCCGGCCGGTTGGTACATCGAGGACTACCACCTGCTCCAGGGCACCCGTGAGGAGTTCTACAACGCAGCGGTCCGTCGCCATCTGTCACGGTCGGGCATCCCGGTCGAAAACTCGAAGGGCGAGTGGGGACGCGGCCAGCACGAGATGAACGTGCGATACACCGACCTGCTGGCCATGGCCGACCGCCACACGATCATGAAGCTGGCCATGAAGGAGATCGCCGACGCCCTCGGGGTCTCGGTGACGTTCATGGCCAAGCCCGACATGGCGGAGGCCGGTTCGAGCTGCCACCTCCACGTGTCGCTGTGGTCAGACGACAAACCTGCCTTCCCGGGTGACCACCCCTACGGCCCCGTCGACGCCACCGACACGTTTCGATGGTTCCTGGGCGGCTGGGTCTCCCACACCCCAGAGCTGATGGCCTTCTACGCACCCACGATCAACTCGTACAAGCGTTTCCAGGACGGGTCATGGGCGCCGACCAGGATGGCGGTGAGCTACGACAACCGCACCGCCGGGTACCGGATCGTCGGGAGCGGCAACTCGCTGAGAATCGAGTCGCGCATCCCCGGCGCCGACGTCAACCCATACCTCGCATACGCAGCGGTGCTCGCGTCCGGGTTGCGCGGCATCGAACACGAGACGGAACCACCGGCAGTCTTCACAGGGGACGTCTACCAGGCCGAGGACCTGCCCAGGGTGCCCCGCACGCTCAGGGATGCGACCGACTTGTTCGAGTCGAGCGAGTTCGTTCGGGAGGCCCTTGGCGAGGAGGTCCGGGCCCACTACTCCCATTTCTTCAGGACAGAACAGCGCGCCTTCGACAACTCGGTCACCGACTGGGAACGCTGGCGCTACTTCGAGAGGATCTGACCGAGATGCGACTCAAAGGAAAAGTGGCCCTCATCACCGGGGCCGGATCGGGCATCGGACGGGAGGCCGCGCTGCTGTTCGCCACGGAAGGTGCCCATGTCGCCGCGGTGGATGTGAACGAGGACAGCTTGAGCGAGACCGTGTCGGCCGTCGCAGCCCGAGGTGCCCAGGTCGTGGCCATCACTGCGGACGTGAGCGCCGATGCCGACTGCCGGCACATGGTGGAGGTCGCCGAGTCGACCTTCGGCCGCCACGATGTGCTCTTCAACAACGCAGGGGTCATGCACCCGGCCGACGACGACGCCGTCGCTACCGACGAGGCCGTTTGGGATCTGACCATGGCCATCAACGCGACGGGTGTGTTCCTCGGCTGCACATACGGGATCCCCGCGCTGCGGCGAGCGGGCGGGGGTTCGGTGATAAACACCGC
>JBFGRR010000165.1:0-4090 GCA_041567215.1 Acidimicrobiia bacterium
TGAGCGGACACGATGCCCTGGTGATCATCGAGAGCGGCCTCACCGGCTATTCCGCCCAGGAGGTGACGGCGATCGGTGCTTTCGTCGCCGGGGGCGGAAGACTCGTGGTGGGTGGTCGGATGCCCTCCGAGATCGGATCCGTCCTCGGTCTGGACTCGACGAGACGCGTGGCCAGAGCGGTGAAATCGAGCGAGATACGGATCCCGGTGTCGGGAGTGCACGGCGAGCTCGATCTGGGCGGCGTGGGCGTCTTCGAAGGTGCGGGTGAGGCTCTCCCCCTCGCCGGTGCTCCACCGACCGCGGTGATGCGCGTGGTCGGGGCGGGCGAGGTGATCCACTTTGCAGACTCTTCCGCATTCCGCAACGAGAAACTCGTAGCCAATGGAGCCTTCCTGGTGGCAGCGATCGGCCGGGGGTCGGTGATCTTCGATGAGGTACGCCACGGCTTCGCAGTGCGGGACTCGACCGGTCTGCTGGGCGCCCTGCCCGACCCGGTCCGCAACACCCTGCTCCTGGCGCTGATCCCGCTCGGTGTGGGTCTGGTGGCATACGGACGCCGACTCGGCCGGCCGTTCACCACCGAACGCCGATTCGATCCTGCCAGGGTGGAGTTCGTGGAGGCGATCGGCAGCATCCTCGAGAGAACGCGAGACCCGGTCGAGGCGACTGCACCGACACGGATGGCAGCGCTTCGAATGCTCGAGGACGATTCCCCGCTGACTCCCGATGAGCGAGAAGCGATCGTGGCGGGACCTGCCGACACCGAATCCGTGCTTATCGTCGACCGCGCCCTGGCCAAACTCTGGAAGGAGAAACGGTGAGAGACCTTCGCCAACGGGTACAGGATGAGATCGCCAAGGTGGTGGTTGGCCAGGCGGCCTCGGTAGACGCGCTGCTGGGCGCCGCCCTCGTGGGTGGTCACGTGCTACTGGAGGGTGTGCCGGGCACCGCAAAGACCCTGCTCGCCAAGGCCTTCGCCCGCAGCCTTGGTCTCGGCTTCGGCCGGACTCAGTTCACCCCGGACATGCTCCCGTCGGACGTGACGGGTGGCGTGGTCCTCACTGGCGGAGAACTGCGGTTCAGGCCCGGCCCCGTGTTCACGAACCTGCTCCTCGCCGACGAGGTCAACCGCACACCACCGAAGACGCAGGCGGCGCTTCTCGAGGCGATGGGTGAAGGGCAGGTGACCGTGGATGGCAAGACCCACCCGCTGCCAGAGCCGTTCATGGTCGTCGCCACCCAGAATCCAATCGAATACGAGGGGACCTACCCGCTGCCCGAGGCGCAACTCGATCGGTTCCTCATGAAGATCGCCGTGGGCTACCCGACTGCCGAGAACGAGACGGTGATGCTTCGTCTCGCTCGTCGGGGGACCGATCCGGCGACGCTCGAAGAGGTCGCTCCGGTCACCTCCGGTGGCGAATTGCTGGAGATTCGTTCCCGCGTCGACGAGGTGGCCATCACCGACGAGGTCCTGGCGTATCTCCTGGAGGTCGTGCGTTCGACCAGGGCCCTCCCCGCGGTCGAGTTGGGAGCGAGTCCGCGGGCGGCGGTCCATCTGCTCGCTGCGGCAAGGGCGATCGCCGCGCTTGCGGGAAGGAGTTTCGTCACGCCGGACGACGTCGCCAGAGTCGCGGCGCCTGTGTTGCGGCACCGCTTGATCTTGAAGCCAGAGGCCCAGCTCGAGCGCTACAGCCCGGATGACGCAGTCCGCGCCGCTCTCGCGTCGGTGACGGTCCCCCGGTGACCGTCACACCGCTGACGGTGACCCTGCTGGTGCTCGGGGCGGCCACGGGGCTGATCGTGCCGTGGCCGGTCGCCGCCGGACTGCTGGTGGCTATCGGCGCCTTTGCGACCGTCGATGCGTGGCTGGTGCGGAAACCGCCTCGAATCGAGCGCCGACTCCCCCCGGTCCTCTCGCGGGGGGTGCACGCAGCCTTCACCGTCGAGGCCCCGTCGGCCGCGACGACCGTCTACCAGCCGGGGGGCCCGGGGCTGACAGTGGTCCCCGCATCGGGTCGGGGACTTCTCGAAGGCGAACTCGAAGCTTCGATCCGAGGTCGCCACCGGCTCCAGTCCGTGGCGACCCGGACCAGGGGTCCGCTGGGTCTGGGGGCGTGGCATCACCAGGCCGGTGACGTCGTCGAAATCGCCGTCTTCCCCGATCTTCCCGCCGCACGCCGCACGGCTGCGGCTGTTCGCACCGGGAGATTCGGCGAGGAGGGCCGATCTGTGAGAGGTCCACTCGGGTTGGGCACCGAGTTCGAGTCGATACGCGACTACTCGCCCGACGACGACTTCCGGCACCTGAACTGGCGGGCGACCGCACGAACCGGGAAGCCGATGTCGAACACCTATCGCCTCGATCGAGACAGGGACGTCATCTGCCTGATCGACCACGGGAGGCTCATGGCCTCTCCGGTCACCTCCCCCAGCGGCAGGGTGACCCGTCTGGACCTGGCTGTCGATGCGGTGGCCGCGATCGCCGCAGTGGCCGACGAGATCGGCGACCGGGTCGGAGTCGTCACCTTCGCCGGCTCCGTGGGGAGATTCGTCGAGCCGCGCCGGCGCGGCGGCGACGCGGTGCTGGCGGCGATCTACGACCTCGAGCCGTCCCGTGCGGACTCCGATTACGAGCGCGCCTTTCACACCGTCGTGAACTCGAAGCGGGCGATGGTGATCATCCTCACCGATCTCCTCGACGAGGCGGCTGCCGCCCCTCTGGCACGAGCCCTCCCGGTCCTGGCCCGCCACCATGCGTTGATGGTCGCCGGAGTGCGCGATCCAGATCTCGAGTTCTTGGTGTCACAGCCGGCCGGGGATCTCTCCGCTGCCACCAAGACCGCGGCCGCCGTTGAACTCCTCGAGGGCAGGGACCGCACGGTCGCCGCGCTGGCCCGCACCGGGGCCACGGTGATCGACGTCGAGCCTTCTCAGCTGTCGGCGAAGTGCGTGGCCGGTTACCTACGCGCCAAGCGGTCGGCGCGGCTCTGACCCGCGCCAGGCCACCAGCACCCAGAATCCCCCGCCGAACAGCAGCCCTATCGCGGAGGCCGCCGGTGCATCGAGACCGGTCCTGCTGCCGAAACCCTCTAGAAGGCCGGCGAGCACCAGCCAGGGAACGGTCCCAACGGCGATCATCGCCGCGCTGCGCGCTTCGCGGGCCAACGCCTCGCGACGAGTGCCCTCGCCAGGCCGCAGGATGGCCCTGGCCAGCGCAAAACCCGATCCGGCGCCGACGACGATGCACGACAGTTCGAGGAGACCGTGAGCGCCCACCGCCGCCAGAAGCAGTCTGGTGTTGCCCGCGCCCACGGCCAGACCCGTCAGGCCGCCGAGGATCAAGCCGTTCTGCAGGACCACCCAGGCCGTCCCGAGACCCCACGTCACCCCCAGAACGAACGCTGTGAGAGTCACACGGATGTTGTTGACCATCACGAAACTCGAGAAGCCCAGTAGGCCGGGTGCGCCCAGACCCATATCGGTCGACTCTGCGTCGGTGACCCACAGGAAGCCGGGGGGAAGGAGCGACTCGACCGCTTCAGGATCGACCGTCGACCACACGAATCCGGCCAGGCCCGGAACCAATAGCGCCAGGGCAGCGAGACCCATGAGCGAACCCCGCTGGCGCAAGAGGAGCCAGTAGGTCGTTCGGAAGAAGTCGATGATGCTGGTCCGGCTTCCCGGCCTCTCGTAGACCAGGCCACGGGTCGAGACCACCACGGCCTCCAGCCGGTCGATGACCGGGTCGCCCGGGTACCGACTGCGGGCATAGGCGAGGTCGGCGCTCGCCTGCCTGTAGAGCTCCGCCAGACGACGGACCTCCTCTGCGCGTAGACGCTCGGCGCGTGATCCGGCCCGCCGGCGCAAGCCGTCGAGCTCCCGCCAGCGAGCCTCGCCCTCTGCGAGGAACTGCTGTAGCTTCATCGGATGCTGGAAGATCGAATCACGGTGGACACGCCGGAGGGTCTGAGGCTCGAACTGACGCTAGCGGGGCTGGGTACCCGCATCCTGGCAGCCCTGCTGGACGGCGTGATTCAAGGCGTGCTCCTGACCATCGTCATCTTCGGGATGGTCACGATCGGGAGCA
>JBFGRR010000166.1:0-4064 GCA_041567215.1 Acidimicrobiia bacterium
GGAGTCCTGAGTGGCTGCCGTGAACCTCGCCAACGCCATCAACAAGGCTCTCGCCGACGCGATGGCCGATGATCCGACGGTCGTCTTGATGGGAGAGGACGTGGGTCGGACGGGCGGTGTGTTCCGGGTCACCGATGGCCTCTTCGAGAAGTTCGGTGCAGAAAGGGTCATCGACACCCCTGTGGCGGAATCGGCCATCGCGGGTGTCGGCTTGGGAATGGCCGTGGGCGGATTGAAGCCGATCCTCGAGATGCAGTTCATGGGGTTCTCGTACCCCGCCTTCGACCAGGTGATCAGCCACATCAGCCGGATCCGCAATCGCTCCAGGCATCGATTCACCGCCCCGCTGGTCATCAGGATCCCCTATGGCGGGGGCATCGGAGCGGCCGAGCACCACTCCGAATCGGCCGAGGCGATCTACGTGCACACGCCGGGTCTCAAGGTCGTGGCGGTGTCACGACCATCGGACGCGTACGGCTTGCTGCGGGAGGCCATCGACGACCCCGATCCGGTGATCTTCCTCGAACCGATCAGGCTCTACAGAGCGGTCAAGGAGGAACTCACCGACGCCAGGGTTCCGATCGGGTCGGCGAGGATCGACCGCGAGGGATCGGACGTGACCATCGTCGCCTACGGGGCGATGATGCGCGAGACCCGGGCGGCGGCGACGCAACTCGCGTCGGCGGGCGTCGAGGCCGAGGTCATCGACCTGAGGTCACTGGTCCCGTTGGACGTACCTGCGATCGTCGGCTCGATCAAGAAGACCGGGCGAGCGGTGGTCGTGCACGAGGCGCCGATGACCGCCGGTGTCGGGGCCGAGGTGGTCGCCCAGATCCAAGAACGGGCTCTGTACTCACTCGAGTCGCCGGTACGGCGGGTGACCGGTTGGGATACCGTGTTTCCTCTCAAGCGCGGCGAGGAGCTCTATCTCCCGAGCGTCGAGAGGATCGTTGCGGCGGTCGAGTCGACCCTGGACAGCTAGGAGGAGCGGTTGGCACAGGTTTTCAGGCTTCCCGATATCGGCGAGGGTCTCACCGAGGCAGAGGTCGTCCGCTGGCTGGTCGCCGTCGGCGATCCGGTGGCGATGGACCAGCCGGTCGTCGAGGTCGAGACCGACAAGGCGGTCGTGGAGATCCCCAGCCCTCACGAGGGCATCGTGCTGTTCCACGGGGCTGCGGCAGGTGAGGTCCTGGCGGTCGGCGAGATCCTCGTAGTGGTGGGAAGCGAGGGCGAGGAGTGGCCGAGCGCCGAGTCCGCGCCCATCGTCGGGTCCATCTCAGAGGATGCGGAAGATCTCACGCCGGCTCCCGCCCAGGCTCCAGCTGCCGGGAGCCGGGTGGCCGCGCTCCCACTGGTCCGGAAGCTGGCCAGGGAACTCGGCGTGGACCTGGAGTCGATCCAGGGAACCGGCCCCGGCGGACGGGTTCAGCGTGAGGACGTGATCGCAGCCGGCACCTCACCTGTGGCTGCCCAAGCGCCGCCGGCGGAGCAATCCGGAAGCCGGCGCCGGATGTCACGACTACGGCGCACGATCGCCGACAACATGGCCCGATCTTGGGCCGAGATCCCCCACGTGACCACCTTCGACCGGTTCACCGGCGACAGGCTTCTGGCGGCCAAGAGAGCCCTCGAGGGGCGGCACGGTGTTCCGGTGCCGCTGGACGCGCTCATCGTGAAAGCTGTCATCCCCGCCCTCGTCGCCTTTCCGGAGTTCAACGCCTCCATCGACGGTGAGGACCTGATCCTTCACGAACGCCACGACATCGGCGTCGCGGTAGACACCCCGGATGGGCTGATGGTGGCCGTGGTCCACGGCGCCGGGGCGCTCGGCGTCCTGGAGCTCGCCGCCGAGATCGTCCGGCTCTCCGAAGGTGCCAGGGCACGCAAGCTCGGGCCCGACGAACTCACCGGCCAGACGTTCACCATCTCCAACATCGGCGCAGTGGGAGGCGGATGGGGCACGCCGATCGTGCCACACGGGACCGCGGCGATCCTCTCGGTCGGTCAGGGCGTGGACGGCCCCGTCGTGAGCGATGGGTCACTGGCCATTGCCAAGGTGGTGCCCGTCTCGCTGTCCTACGACCACCGGATCATCGACGGGGCCCTGGGGCGGCGGTTCATCGCCATGGTCCTCGAGAACCTCGGCGAGCCGGCGCTGTTCCTCGCCGGTTGATCAGTCCTGCTCGCGCAGGATCGCCGACATGCGTCGGCGCAGGACGGGTGGAGCGCTGCGGAGCCCGAGGTTGATGGCGAATTCGGCGTCCCTGTCCACCCTGAGGATGATCTCCTCACCTTCGGCGCGGACGTGAAAGCCGTCTTCTTCGGCATGGACCAGCACCTCGGCCAGTTCCCAGTTGCCGATCTCGCTGCCGGCAGCCAGCACCCGCATGCGCGACTCGGAGAGATCGATCTCGACCCCGAGGCTGGGGCCGGAATCGCCTGGCATGCGTAGTTGCCCGCTATACGCAGTCATTTGCTCCTCCTCGGTTCCAGACTATTCGGTCGCTTGCAGATTGGAAGGGTCGTTTTCGTGCCGTTCGGCGAACTCGATCGCCTCTCCCAGGCCGGGTGGCCCGGAGATGCCTGGTGCCAGGAGCCCCAACAGCCGCTCCTGGGCGCGCGAATGGGTGGTCACCGCCCCCGCCCATTTCGACTCGAGTTCTGCCGGGGCTTGCCGGCAGCAGCCGTCTTCCGGACACGACGATGCCTCCTGTCTGCTGGTTCGGCGTCCCCTGAACAGACGGGCATGTTCGAACCGCACCCCGACCGTCAAGGCGTGATCGGCGAGATCGGGGGAGATGTGAGTGGCGCACCAGAACGACCCCTCCTGCGTGTCTGTGAACTGGTAGTGGATGTCGAAACGGTCGGCGCTCGAGAACGCCGCCAAAGCGCCCCATCTCCTGCACAGCCACTGTGACTCGGATCCACCATCGGGGTCGGTGGGAAGAGGCGCGCCGTCGTTCTGGTATGCCTTCCAAATCCGGCCCGAGGCGTCGTTGCGGATGAAGTGGGTCGGCAGTTCGAGGTGACGCGTCGCCAGATTGGTGAATCTCTGGGCAGCCATCTCGTAGGACATGTAGAAGTGCTCCCGCAGGTCTTCGATGGCCAGGTCTCGCCCACTGGCAGCCTCCCGGAGGAAGGCCACGGCTGCGGACTCCGGTGCGACCACCGCGGCTGCGAAATAGGCCGTCTCCAGGCGCTGGGTGAGGATCTCTTCCGTGGACGCCGGCGGGGGGTGGCCAAGTGCCACGCTGGCGAGTGTCTGCAAGATCGCCTTCCTTGCCTGCCGCGTGCGGAGCTCGTTGCGCTGGGCGGTGTAGATCACCCGGTTGCGACCATCGATCACCGACCTGGCCGACTGTGGAAGGTCGTCCACGAGCCGCACCCGGAACCCGAGAGCGGTGGTTATGTCGGTGATGTGGCGGCTGGTGAGCGGTCCCGTGCCCTGGTAGTCACACGCCGACAGCACCTGACGGGCAGCTTGCTCAACATGTTCGAGGTAACCGTCTCGAGAGCGCAGCCTGGCGGTCACCTCACCGTTGGCCGCCCGGAGTTCGGAGGGTGTCGCCTTGGCGGGACTGGATGTTCGCGACAGGGCCTCGAACATCCCCACCAGATGCTCCAGTGCTTCGTCGCTCAGACCGGCGCCCGCCCTCAGATGCTCGAGTCCGAGCGACTTGTAGGTGTAGGTCTGCTGGGCCCGCTCGAAAGCCACCTCCAGTTCGGCGCGCCGGGAGGGGAGTGCATCGGACATCAGGTCGGCCACCGGGGTTGAGAGAGCCGCCGAGAGGGCCGAGATGTCGGACAGCTTCGGCTCGCGCTTGCCGTTCTCGACCTGGGACAGGAACGGTGCGGGCCGCCCGACCCGCTCGCCGAGTTCGGCCAGCGTCAGGCCCGCTCGCTTCCTGAAGTGGCGCAACCGCTGACCAAACACGAGCGCGTCCATGACAACTCCTCCTGATCTGACGGAAAATGAAATATCTACGAAACTTATCGGATCAACTCCGGATCTGTCGGACATTCGCGGTAATAATCGCCGACATGATGACAGCCACCCTGCTCCC
>JBFGRR010000167.1:0-4046 GCA_041567215.1 Acidimicrobiia bacterium
CAACCTGACGCCCGACCGGCGGACGCTGGTCACCACCAACGAGGGGGCGCTGTTCCAGGACGGGCCCGCGTCGACGTTCACCAGCGGGAGCCTGGCCCGGATCCTGCTGTACGACGCCCGCCAGCGCCGGCCGGCCGCCGAATACGTGTACGAGGTGGGGCCGTGGGCCGAGCCGTCCGCGATCTTCGGGGTCAACGGGATCGTCGAGGTGCTGCCGATCGACGACGTCGGGACGATGCTGGTGATGGAGCGCTCCTTCTCGGTTGGCGGCGTGCTGGGCGGCGGGACCGGCAACGTGGTGGTCATC
Source organism: Acidimicrobiia bacterium (assembly GCA_041567215.1). Taxonomy (GTDB): domain Bacteria; phylum Actinomycetota; class Acidimicrobiia; order Spongiisociales; family ZC4RG35; genus JBFGRR01. The sequence continues at coordinate 308 of JBFGRR010000167.1, forward strand.
AACGAGGTGTCGACCGCCGGTGCCACCGACGTGCTGGCAGTGGATGCCCTGGCCGGCGCCACCTTCACGCCGGTCTCCCAGACCGAGGTGTTCGCCTTTGACGACCTCGGCATCCCGATCGACAACATCGAGGGAATGACGTTCGGGCCCGATCTGGCGGACGGGCGACGGACCCTGGTCATCGTGAGCGACAACAACTTCAACCCGGGCCAGTTCACGCAGTTCATCGTGCTGGCTCTGGATCTGGAGCCGGCCTGATCGGCCGGCCGCCCGTCAAGCGCTGGCACGGCCGGATCGGGGGCAACCGACGCGCCGGGGCCGCCCGTCGGCCGGGCGGCCCCATCGAAACGTCTGGCCTCGGCTAGAAGCCGGCGAGCCAATCAGGATCGGTCGGCCATCGACTGGAGGTTCAGGACGAACGAGTTCACGGCCACGATCTCACCGTCGAGGAACACGGCGCCTCCGGAGTCGCCGAAGCACAGGCCTCCCCGGTGGGCCTTGCCGGGGTTCGAAGACACTTGCACGTTGAACCCATCGGTCAGGGCGTTGTTGAGGTTGTTGAGTTTCACCTCGGCGACGTAGCGGCTGCGGCCTTGCGCTCACCCGAGGCGAGCTGACCGGCCGCACCGAACGCGCGGCCACGCAGCGCAGTGGGTTCGCCGCCTGGCCGCGAGCGCGTACGTGTCGTTCGGCGCTATTCGGCGATGTGGGCGTTGTGCTTCCAGAATTGGTGATCGGGTGGGGTGCGACCTCGGATGACGACCGAGTGCTTGGTCTATGCGAGGGGTCTTGCGACTCGCTTCGGCGGTTGGTCTCGGATAGCTTTGCTGGGTGCGTGACGACGATCACCTTCGGGTAGACGGCCACGACCACCTCACCGGTCGTGGTGCTGATCGTGGTGAGGAAGCCGTGGCCCAGACGGGCGCGCCACGCCATCGTTCACCTGGTCGATCCATGACGATGGCCCGGCAGCAGAGCTGCTCCACACACATGCCATGGGGATCCGGGCAACGAGGGTTTCGCTGATCGGTTTCGGTATGACAGCGCTCTCATCGCCCGGTTGTCGACTCGTGCATGTCGAGGATGCTCGACACCGCCCGACCAGTGGCGTGAAGTTGCTCGGGTGGCGCCTCGGCTCGGATTGACGCCGCCACCCCGATCAGCAACGTGGTGAGGCACGCTGCCATCTCGTCGAGATCGGCTGTCTCGTCGAGATCTCCTCCTCTTCGTCCGTTCTCCAGAGCATGCCGGAATGCCCGGTTGATCCGTTCCAGGTAGGCAGCGGCGAATCTTCCGCTTGCAGGATCGAGGGCACCTCGTTCAACCGCCGTATTGCACATGAGGCAGCCGCGTCCACGAAACCATCCCTCACTGGCGGAGGCGTAGCCGGCGAAGGCCTGACGGATTGCATCGACCCCTGCGTCAGCCGCCTCGATAGGGGCGAGCACCCGCGTCAGGTGCTTGCGGTCGTAGTGCCCCAGCGTCGCTTCGAAGAGCTCCTGCTTGGACCCGAACTCTGCGTACATGCTTTTCCGGTTCACTCCAAGCTCGTCGACCAGCTCGGCCGTGCTGGTGCCGTTGAAGCCCTGTCGCCGGAACAGCTCCACTGCACGGTCCAGGAGTTCGGCCCGGTCGTATTGCTTCGATCGTCCCATCGCCACCTCCGTGACTTGACGTATAGTAATCGATCAGTTACCTTCGCTCAAGCAATCGATCGGTTACTTATCGATCAGGCCGCGGACATGGGCCTGAGCTCGAGGAGGAGCAACAATGGACAGCAAGCACGTGACGGTCGTGTACAAGTGGACCGCCCAGCCGGGCAAGCTCGACGAACTGGCGTCGATCTACCGCGAAGTGACCGAAGCGATGGAGGCGAACGAACCCGGCGCCGAGGCGGTGCACATCTACGTGTCCGAACAGGACAACGCGGTCTACGTCAGGGACGAATTCACGGACGCCGCTGCCATGGGATTCCACCTGAGCACCACCGCGGCTGCCCACTTCCCGCAGCTGATCGCCATCGCCACTCCCGGGCCCTTCTTCTTCCTCGGAGAGGTTCCCGATGAGCTCAAGCACGCCACCGAGCAGATGCAGCTTGGTGGCGAGTTCGCCACACACACGGCCGGATTCAACCGCTGAGTCCCGAGAGACAGGAGCAGGACATGTCATTCACCAAGGAGCCCCTCCCAGACCACCTCACCGTTCCCTCGCGAATCGGTGACGAGATCAGCATCACCGGCAAGTGGGTGCCAAAGACGCCGGGCGGGAGATTCCGGAAGTCAGAGGACTCGAGAGGAATGCTCCAGGAGTGGGAAGATATCCATGTGGGCGCCCGCTCCAGCGACGGTGTGCTCTCCACCGAGATCAACAATGCAGTTGGCGAGGATGCGGTGCTCATCCACCACGTCTTCGAGAACCCAGACGCCCTCCTGAACTACTTCGGAACTACCGCGACCGAGCACATGGCCGCCCTCAGTGCGGTCGCCACGCCCGAGCTCCACCTCGTGCGCGGAACTGCAATCCCGACCTCGGTCCGTCACGCGATCCTCGAGAAGAACGTCCCTGCGGTCTTCGGCGGGCATCTCTGCGGGTTCGTCAAGGACGACTACCACCGCCCCGACCCGACGACCGCTGTCAACGTCACCGCCAAGTGGACGTGCAAGCCGTCCGAGCCGAGCAACCTCGAGGAGCTGAAGAACTGGTGGCAACGAGTCGGCACCGATGCCTTCTCGATGGAAGAAGAGATGCTGCGGTTCGAGGTCTACCAGGTCGCCGGCGAGGACGCGCTGATCATCCATGAGGTCTTCAGCAACAACGACGGGCTCAAGTTCCATCTCACCAAGGGCACCGCCCAGCGGTACAAGAAGGACATCGACCAAATCGCAGCACCCGAGGCATACTTCTTCCGCGGCCCGGTCTCATGGACCATCAGGACCTACTCGAAGTTCATGCATCTCCCGGCGACATACTCCAGTCAGGGAAGCAACCACACCCGTCCGGGCGGAAGCATGAGCGACGGAACTATCGCCTGAGCCATTGCACGGCCGTCTAGTCGGCGCTACGGCACATTGGGTGGGTACGCCGACGGCCGCGGCATATGAACCCTGACCGGAGGAACACGGTTCAGCGCCCAGGCGCCACCCCTGAGTGCCCGTCGACTCAATGTCGGGCACACTCCGAGGTGATGCGATGAGCGGGCGGGGCCTCCCCGCTCGTCGGTGACCCGGCATCATCCGGGTTGCTGTCCACCGAGTGGGAGGAAGCCCCGAGATGACAGCGTACGTGATCCCTCGGCTGGTGGAGTTGTGGGGCCCGGCCGGCCATGCGTTCTTGAACGAGACCCGGATGGGCGACGCCTACGAGTACCGGCTGGAGTCGCTTCGGGATCTGATCGAGGTCTACGACGGCGAGATCGCCGCCGCGGGTGTGTTGATCGGCGGCATAGAGGAGATGGACCGGCGTAGTTTCATCTTGGATGGATACCAAGACGCTCCGGGCCTGGCTCGATGACCGGGCTGCAACGGGCGCGTTCAGCGGTGTGGTCCTCCTGTGGGCTGATGGACGGCCCGTGTTCGAGCACGCCGCCGGACTCGCTCACCGGGGGCATGCGGTCCCCGTCCGGACCGACACCCGGTTCCACGTCACGTCGGTCACGAAGATGTTGACGGCGGTGGCCGCCTTGCAGCTGGTGGAGGCAGGCGAGGTAGCGCTCGCCACGCCCCTCACGGAGGTGCTCCCG
>JBFGRR010000168.1:0-4046 GCA_041567215.1 Acidimicrobiia bacterium
CCGGCAAGCGACTGGGTGGAAACCGCAGTTCTCAGATCGCAGGGACCCGAGTTCTACGACCGGTGGGTGAACCATGAGATACCCTTCAACCATCCCGACGTGGTGGCGGCGGTGAACCTGATCGGCCAGCTGGTATTTCGACCCGGGTACGTAAGCCCGAGCCCGGCGGCAGTAGCCGAACGCACGTTCTTCGAAGGTGGATTCCTCCTCGCAGCCAACCCACCGAAATGTCTGATGCTGCCCTTTGCCAACTTTGCGCCGTATCTCAATTCAGAGCTTCAAGTGGACGTGAACCTCAACGTATTCGACTTCCCTGTACTGAGTTCCCGATACACGGCCACCATGATGGGCGGTGGAAGCATCGCCGTGGCGTTGACCGATCGGCCGGAAGTCCGGACAGTGCTCCGGGCCTTTGCCCAGCCTGACTGGGGGGAGCCGTGGGCAAAGGGCAGTGATGGGTTTGGGTTCATACCTGCCAACCGGCATTTCGATTTGTCCGTGTATCAGTCGGAGACAGGGCGTCGGATCGCCGAAACGACCATTTCCGCTCTCAAGAGTGGCGGATTTCGCTTCGACGGATCGGATTTGATGCCGCCCGAGATCGGCTTGGAGGGCGCCTTTCTTGACGGAATGGTCCGCTACTTCCAAGAAGGCCCAGATTCTCTCGAGGGGATCATGGCCGATGTCGAGGCTGCCTGGGTGGCGCTCGAGTCCGGCTGAGCTAGGGGCGGAGGCATCGGCCTGAGATAACAGATGGTTGGTGGGCTGGATCGTCGAACGGACGATGGATGGCTCCCGCAAATGGCTCCCAAACGTCAGAAGGTCCACTGGCCAGCAACCAATTGAATCCGTTGTGCCACAACGGATTCAGAGCACGCCCGGAGGGACTCGAACCCCCAACCTCCTGATCCGTAGTCAGACGCTCTATCCAATTGAGCTACGGGCGCACGGCCCGGCCGTTGGGTGACCGGGATATCGTTACGGTAGTCAACCGCCGGACCCCACAAAACCCGAATCGGAGCTCCTGTGCAACACGCCCTCGACCAGCTGGCAACGCGCTTCTGGGACACGTTCCTCGAAGCATCCCCGATGACTGCCACCCTCTACGGGGATCACCGATTCGATGATCGACTCGGCCCCATCACCGACGCCGAGGTCGAGCCCTTCATCGCCAGGATCCGCGACGTTGCCGCCGCCGCGGAGGCCCTCGACCCCGATTCCCTCGACTCGAAGGACCGGCTGACTCGCCTGCTGCTCATCGAAGAGGCCACCACGGCCTTGCTCCTCGTCGAAACGGGGCTCTACACGGCCTCGATCGACCCGCTCATCGGTGTGCACGTCGGTCTCCAGCAGGCCGCTGCCCAGACAACCACCCAGACCCCCGAGCAAGCGGAAATGCTGCTCGAGCGATACCGGTCGATACCGGATTACCTCGCCAGGGCGGTCGAGAAGCACCGATCGGACGCGGCGCGGGGTGTGGTCCCGGCTGCCATCAACATGGCTCGCGTTCTCGGCCAACTCGACGCCTACCTCGCTTCGCCCCTCGAGGCCGACCCATTCCTGCTCACCCGCCCACCGGAAGGATGGAGTGGGACACAGGCCTGGCGCGAGGCGCTGACCGGGATCATCGATGGTGCGATTCGTCCTGCCTTCGCGACCTACCGGCAGGGGCTCGCCGACCACATCGCGCCGCTGGGACGGCCCGAGGACAAACCCGGTCTGATCTGGACCGAAGGGGGCGAGGAAACCTACGGGAAGCTCATCCGTGCATTCACGACCCTCGAGGTCCCGGCCGACGAGATCCATGCCATCGGAGCCGACCAGGTCACCGGTTCGCTGCTCGAGGAGTACGCCGAGATGGGGCCGCCGGCTCTGGGGACCGCCGATCACACCGAGATCTTCCGGAGGATGCGGACCGACCCAGGTCTCCGGTACGAATCAGCCGAAGAGATGGTCGAAGATGCGCGCGACGCCATCGAGAGGGCATGGGAGGCAGCACCGGAGTGGTTCCACGCCATGCCCAAGGCACCGTGTGCGGTGATGGAGATCCCCGAGGCGCTGGCGCCCTCACAACCGCCCGCCTACTACTACCCGCCCGCTCCCGACGGTTCCCGCCCCGGCACGTACTTCCTGAACACGTACGCTCCGGAGACACGGCTCCTCACCGACTCGGAGTCGACTGCATTCCACGAGGCGATCCCCGGCCATCACTTCCAGGTGACGATCGCCTCCGAACTGGAGGCTCTCCCCGCGTTCCGCCGGCATGCCGTCGGCTTCGCCCACGCAGAGGGTTGGGGCCTCTACTCCGAGCGTCTGGCCGACGAGATGGGCCTGTATTCGTCACCGGTGAGCCGCCTGGGGATGCTGTCCGCCGACTCTTGGCGGGCCGGGCGACTGGTGGTCGACACCGGACTTCATCACCTCGGCTGGTCTCGCCAACAGGCGATCGATTTCCTCACCGAATGGTCGGCTGTGGAGCCGAAGACCATCGAGCAAGAGGTGGATCGCTACATCGGGATGCCCGGGCAGGCCCTCTCCTACAAGATGGGCCAGCGCGAGATCCAGCGTCTGCGAGCCCACGCCGAGCAGGAGTTGGGCGACGGGTTCTCCCTGCGGGGCTTTCACGACGTCATGTTGACCGAGGGGTCGGTCCCGCTACCCGTCCTCGCCGCTCTGGTCGAGGAGTGGATAGAGCAGAGTCGCTGAAAAGACGCACCAGCGGCGCGTCTTGGCGGAGAGGGAGGGATTTGAACCCTCGAGGGGGCTTTAAACCCCCTACTCGCTTAGCAGGCGAGCGCCTTCGACCGCTCGGCCACCTCTCCATTGTCGGATGGGCGAACCCATCAGGCGGAGGGAGTGGGATTCGAACCCACGGTGAGCCGGTAGGCCCACAACAGTTTTCAAGACTGTCACCTTCGACCGCTCGGTCATCCCTCCGGGGGAGACCCGGAGAACCTCGCGGGCATCCGCCGGCGGAGGGGGAGGGATTCGAACCCTCGAGGAGGTGCAACCCCCTACGGCATTTCGAGTGCCGCGCACTAGGCCAAACTATGCGACCCCTCCAGGTCGCTCCCGAAATCCGGGCGCCACAATGTACCCGGGAGGTCGACCACCCGAGCAGCGGAGGGAGAGGGATTTGAACCCTCGTGGAGGCGGTAACCCCCAACGGCATTTCCAGTGCCGCGCACTAGGCCAAACTATGCGATCCCTCCGGGAAGCACTCCCGGCCATCGCGGGAGCGACAGAACAGTAGTCAGGCAGGACATGAGCGAAAACCCCACGGATTGGTCGGCAAGCATGCGAATCGCCCTCGATGAGGCGCGGGCGGCCATCCAACACCACGATGTTCCGGTCGGTGCCGTGGTGGTCGACAGGTCGGGGCGGATCGTCGCCGCAGCCCACAATCGCCGTGAAGACCTGGCCGATCCGACCGCGCATGCCGAGATCCTCGCGCTGGCTGCCGCCGCCCAAGCCGAGGGGAGGTGGAGGTTGGAGGGACTCACCCTGGTGGTGACCCTCGAACCCTGCGCCATGTGCGCCGGTGCCGCCGTCAACGCCAGGATCGACCGGATCGTCTACGGGGCGGCCGATCCGAAGGCAGGGGCCGCCTGGAGCCTCTACAACATCCCTCAGGACCCACGACTCAACCATCGCTGCGACCTGGTCGCCGGGGTGCTCGCCGACGAGTGCGCCGCCCTGCTCGAAGAGTTCTTCGAGGCGCGACGCCGCTGACCCCTGTGTCGGGAGACCAACTACCCTCTCGCATCCGCCCGGAGGGCGGGCGTCGCCGGTCCCGGTGGGTCCTGCGCAGCGGGGCCCTGTGAACCGAGTCAGATCCGGAAGGAAGCAGCTCTAAGCGGGTCGTCCCGGGTGCCGCAGGCCTGCCCGCCGGTCAATCGACGGCGCCCGCCGTCCGGGTGTTCAACCGTCGAGGATCTCGAGGATGCCCGTCGCCTCCGGCGCGACGGGGCGCCCCAACTGGCGCGCCGCCAGCGCCTCGACCGCGGCCGCGAGTATCTCCAATGGGTCCTCGCCCGAGGCCAACA
>JBFGRR010000169.1:0-4042 GCA_041567215.1 Acidimicrobiia bacterium
CTACTTCGAGCTGCCGGAGCGGGGCCCGATCGGCGCCAACGGGCTCGCCAACCCTCGCGACTTCCTCTACCCGGTGGCGTCGTTCGAAGACACCGAGTCACCGGGCGAGCTGACTGTCAAGTTCGACGGCCGCCTGTTCGGGGTCGAGACCGACTATTCGCCGCTGGATGTCGTCGGCTGGCATGGAAACCACGCGCCGTACAAATACGACCTGCGCAAGTTCAATGTCATCGGGTCCATCAGCTTCGACCACCCCGACCCGTCGATCTTCACTGTGCTCACCTCTCCCTCGGCCACCGAAGGGGTGGCCAACGTCGATTTCGTAGTGTTCACCGATCGCTGGCTGGTGGGCGAACACACGTTTCGGCCTCCCTGGTATCACAAGAACATCATGAGTGAGTTCATGGGCATTCTCTACGGCGTCTACGACGCCAAAGAAGAGGGCTTCTCCCCCGGCGGCATGAGCCTCCACAACATGTACTTCCCCCACGGCCCCGACCACGACGCCTGGCTGAAGGCCACCACCTCGGATCTGGAGCCGGAGAAGCTGTCGGACACGATGTCGTTCATGTTCGAGACGCGCTATCCACTCATCCCCACCGCCTACGCCGGCTCGATACCGGCACTGCAGGACGATTACCCGAGCGTCTGGCACAGCCTCGAAAAGCATTTCGAGGGTTGAGCGGGCCGCTCGTGACGACCATGCCGGCGTCGTTGATCGGGTCTCTGGCAGACATCGTGGGTCCCGACCACGTCACCACCAGCGACGCCGAACGCGAACTCCACTCCCACGACGAATCCGACCACACCCCGGTCAAGCCGGACGCTGTCGTGTTTCCGAGTTCCACCAGCGAAGTGAGTCAGATCGCGGCGCTGGCGAACCGCCACCGGGTACCGATCGTGGGCTGGGGGGCGGGCACCAGCGTCGAGGGCCACACCATCCCGGTGCACAAGGGCATCGTCGTCGACTTCCGGCGCATGAACCGGATCCTGGCAGTACACGCCTCCGACTTCCAGGCCGAGGTGCAGCCCGGCATCCTACGCCTCGACCTCGAAGAACACCTGTCACAACGGCACGGCTTGTTCTTTCCGCCTGATCCGGGAGCCAATGCCAGCATCGGCGGCATGCTCGCCAACAACGCCGCCGGAATACGGGCACTGCGCTACGGTGCCGCCGGCGCCAACGTGCTCGCCCTGGAGGTGGTCCTGGCCGACGGATCGGTCATCCGGACCGGCTCGCGATCGGTCAAACAATCAGCCGGCTACGACCTCACCCGGCTGTTCGTCGGATCCGAAGGAACCCTGGGGCTCATCACCGCCGCCACTCTCAAGCTGGCCCCCATCCCCGAGCACGTTTCATCAGCCGTGATCGCATTCCCCGACGTGACCGCCGCCGCCAACGCCGTATACGCCATCATGGGATACGGCCTCGAGCCGGCGGCGCTCGAGCTCTTGCACGAAGACCACGTTCGGTGGATGAACGAAGAAGAAGGTGCCGGGTTCGCCGCGGCGCCATCGCTGATGGTCGAATTCACGGGAGCCTCCGACAATGCTGTGGAGGAGGCGATGGAGATGACGCGAGACATCGCCGAGCGACACGGGTCGGTCGGCTTCGCCGGAACCGTCGGATTCGAAGCCCGCCAGGCCATGTGGCGGCTCCGGCACGCCACCCGCGAACGAGCCCGCCGGCGCTTCCCCGGACATGAATGGGTTTCGATGGACGCCGCGGTCCCCATATCCCGACTGCCCGAGTTGATCGCCTTCTGCGAGCAGATCACCGCCGAGCGGGCTCAGGAAGCCCGGGTGATCGGCCATGCCGGCGATGGCAACCTTCATCTGGGTCTCCACTTCGACCCCGAGGACGGGGCGGCGCGGGAGGCGGCCCTCGCCACCGGCCACGACCTGGTGATGAAGGCGATCGAGCTGGGGGGAACGTGCTCGGGAGAGCACGGCATCGGGCTCGGAAAGATCAAGTACATGGTCGCCGAGCACGGGGCAGAGGCGATCGACACCATGCGGTCCATCAAACAGGCCCTGGACCCGAACGGGATCCTCAACCCCGGAAAGGTGCTTCCGCCGGCGACCTGATGGATTCACCGCTCGCGCGACGCAGGGGCACGACCGGTCCGGACCGCAGCCCACCTACGCTTGCGTCCGTGACACCCGAAGAGTTCCGGCGCCGCGGGCACGAGGTGATCGACTGGATCGCCGATTACCTGGAGGAAGTCGGGTCACTCCCCGTCCAGCCGAGCGTACGTCCGGGCGACATTCGCTCCCAACTGCCATCCGCGGCGCCCGAGAGACCCGAGCCGTTCGAGGACATCATGTCCGACCTCGATCGGGTGATCATGCCCGGACTGCTCCATTGGCAATCGCCCAACTTCTTCGGGTTCTTCCCGGTGGGAGGCTCTCCTCCCTCGCTGCTGGGTGACTTCATCTCGAGTGGGCTCGGGGTGAACGGGATCACGTGGGCCTCCAGCCCCGCCCTGACAGAAGTGGAGAACGTGATGGTCGACTGGCTGGCGGACCTGCTCGGGCTGCCGGAGGCCTGGAAGACGACGGGACCGGGTGGTGGCGTGATCCAGATGAGCGCTTCCAACTCCTCCCACATCTCCATGGTGGCCGCTCGCCACCGGCGCGGGCCCCGACCGGACCTGATGGTGGCCTACTGCTCCGACCAGGCCCATTCGTCGATCGAGAAGGGCGCCCGGGTGGCCGGCTACGGGCACGTCCGCCTCATCGAAACCGACGACGAATTCGCCATGCGGCCCGAGGCCCTGCGCGATGCCATCGTGCAGGACGAGGAGGCCGGCTTGCTCCCGACGTTCGTATGCTCCACCGTCGGCACCACCGGCACCACCGCGATCGACCCGGTGGATGCGATCGGTGCCATCGCCCGCCGCAAGGGCCTCTGGCACCACGTCGACGCCGCCTATGCCGGCACCGCCATGATCTGCCCGGAGCTGCGCCACCTCCAGACAGGTCTGGACACGGTGGACTCTTACGTTGTCAACCCGCACAAGTGGATGCTGGTGGGCTTCGATTGCTCCGTGCTGTATCTGGCAGACCGGCACCCGCTGATCGACGCTCTCGACATCACCCCCGCCTATCTGCGGGGCGGCGAGAGTGAAGAAGTCATCACGTACCGCAACTGGCATGTGTCGCTCGGCCGCCGCTTCCGGGCGCTGAAGATGTGGTTCGTGCTCCGCAGCTATGGCGCCGAGGCCATCCGGGACATGGTCCGGGGCCACATCGAGCTGGCCAACGGCCTGGCGGCTCGCCTCACCGATGACCCCCGGTTCGAGCTGGTCGCCCCCCATCCGCTGGCCCTGGTCTGCTTCTCGCACGTCGACGGCGACGACGCCACCCGCGCACTGGGCGACGCGATCAATGACTCAGGACAGGCCTACCTCACGCCATCTCGTGGGCGGCCCGGCTGGTTCCTGCGTGTGTCGACGAGCCAGGCAACCACCACCAGCAAGCACGTCGACCAGTTGTGGGAGTTGATCGACTCGCTCGCCTGAGCGCTGCGCAAGGCACAAACAACCCGACCTCGTGAATCGGGTGGCTACTTGGAGAGGGCGCACTCGTTGCGCCCCACCTCCAGCTCCTGGATCTTTTCGTCGTCGGCCTCGACGAGACCGAGGTTGACCTTGCGGATCTGGTCATACACCGCAGGCGCCTCACCCAGGTGCTCGACCACATAGGTGACGAACGCTTCCTCGTCGGACATGGAAACGACCGGGTCATTCGTCAACAGGTCTCCCAGCTCCCGGCGGATGGACCCATCGGCCCCGGATTCGGATCGCGACGTGTAGTGAGCGGGGCACACCTCGAGACGGCTGTCGAGAACCGCCAGACGCTCATGGACCGTCCGGAACAGGTCACGGGCCCACGGCTCGGTTTGGCCGCCGAGGTCGGGGCGGCCCACACCTGATACGAACACGGCGTCGCCCGTCATCAGGAAACGTCCTGCCACCTCCAGCGATGTCGATCCCGGCGTGTGCCCGGGTGTGGCCACGGACCGCACGATGACCTCCAG
>JBFGRR010000170.1:0-4039 GCA_041567215.1 Acidimicrobiia bacterium
CCGGTTTCTACCGCATCGCCGAGGCGGCCAACATCCCGATCGTCCTCGCCAAGGACGATTGGGCGACCAAGGTCGTGGCGCTGGGACCGGTCATTTACCCGTCCGGGGATGTCAAGGCCGACATGGACCGCATCCGTGAGTACTTCGCCGAAGTCGTAGGACGCCATCCAGAACGGCAGGGCCCGATGAGGATGAAGGAAGAGGGCTGACCGGGTGCCGCCGGACGGGCTCTTCATTCTCGACGGCGACCACTTCCTGCCCACCGAGCTGAGCCGGGGTGGCTGGTCGAACGATGCCCAGCACGGCAGCCCCCCGTCAGGCCTACTGGCCCGCGCGGTAGAACTGGTCGCCACCGCCGCCCCCATGCAGGTGGCCCGATTCACCATCGACCTGTTCCGCCCGGTGCCGCTCACCCCGCTTCACATCCACTCGACGGTGCGCCGTGACGGCCTGCGGATACAGGTGGTCGACTCCTACCTCTACTCCGGCGACGTCGAGGTGGGGCGTGCTTCGGCGCTCAAGATCAGGTTGCACGAGAACTTCGAGCTGCCCGGCCGCGACGAGGAACCGTGGGAGCAGCCGCCGCCTCCCGAGGAGATCGACGTGACCACCTGGGTGGACCGCTTCGGCGACGATCCCACCTTGAAGCGGTTTCACTCCGACGCCATCGAGATCCGCTCGGTGGACAACAGCTTCTTTCGTTACGGGCCCGGTGTCTCGTGGTTCCGGCTCAAGTACCCGGTGGTCGCAGGCGAGGAGCCGAGCCAGTTCGTGCGACTGGCCACCATCGCAGACATGTCCAACGGGAACTCCCAGGCCCTCGACCCCCGCCGCTTCCTCTACGTCAATCCGGACATCACCCTCTATGCGCATCGCATGCCGCACGGAGAGTGGATCGGGATGCGGTCGGCGGCCCATCAGCACACCACGGGGATCGGCCTGGCGGACACGCGGGTGTTCGATCTCGAGGGACCCCTAGGCCGCATCAATCAGGCCCAACTCCTGGACGACCGCGCAGGGCGATAGGCCCTGGTGGAAGGCCCTCCGCCGGGATTAGGGTCGAAGGGTTGAACCGAAAGGACGACCGTGGCTGCAATCGAGGTTCGCGACCTCTCCTTCTCATACGGTGACATCAAGGCTGTGGATGGCGTCAGCTTCGACGTCGCCCCAGGCGAGATCCTCGGTTTCCTCGGACCCAACGGCGCCGGGAAGTCCACGACCATCAAGATGCTCACCGGCCAGCTCAGGCCGGACTCGGGCACCATCTCGGTCCTCGGGATGAAGATGCCCGAGCAGACGCTCGACATCCAGGCGCGCATCGGGGTCTGTTTCGAAGAGAAGAACCTCTACGACAACATGTCGGCGCGGGAAAACCTCGACTTCTTCGCCCGCCTCTACGGGATCAAGAAGATGGACTTCGATCCGTACCTGCGCAGGGTGGGGCTCATCGACCGGGCGGATGACCGTGTCGCCAGCTACTCCAAGGGCATGCGGCAGCGGCTGATGATGACCCGGGCGATGATCAACAGCCCCGACGTGCTGTTCCTGGACGAGCCCACCGACGGCCTCGATCCGGTCTCTTCGCAGGCCGTCCGCAAGGTCATCCAGGCCGAAGCCGACCGCGGCGCCTCGGTGATACTCACCACCCACGACATGCACGAGGCCGACCAACTATCCGACCGGATCGCCTTCATCAACGAGGGCCGGATCGAGGCTCTCGACACGTCCGAGAACCTCAAGCTCGAGCACGGCCAGCGCACGGTTCGGGTTCGCTCCCGCAATGGCGATCGCGTGGACGAAAGGGTGATCAACCTCGACGAGTCGAGCGTTGGCGACCAGATCCGCGATGCCGTCGCGGTCGAAGGCCTCATGACCATCCACACCGAGGAGGCGACGCTCGAGGACATCTTCATCAAGCTCACGGGCCGAGGGCTGGAGGGATGACCGACACCCGGGCTCCGGCCCGGCCTCGAGCGTCCCGGCCGGAGATCATCGGTGCGATCGTCCGCAAGGACTTCATGGCCTTCGTGAGGGATCGGTTCTATTTCTCGGTGTCGATCCTCGGTTTGGTCCTGTACGTGGTGATCTTCTGGATCCTCCCGGACACCGTGGACGAGACCGTCACCATCGGAGCCACAGGCGCCGGCATCGAGAACCTCCTCGCCCAGGCCGCAGGCGCGGAGTCGCAGGGCCTCGAAGTCGTCGCCTTCGACTCGCGGGAGAACCTGGTCACCGCCGTCGAAGCGGGCGAGCAGGACGTAGCGCTCGGCCTCGCCTTCCCCGACGACTTCCTGGCGGCGGTGGCGGCGGGCAGGCCTGTAACGGTCAGCGTGATCGCCACGGCAGAGGTGCCCGACGAACTGCGCACGGCCATGGACTCCTTCGTGAAGGAGGCGGCCTACGCGATCAGCGGCAGCCCCCTCCCGGTGCGGTTCCAGGAGGAGATCCTCGGGGTGGATCGCCTCGGCGACCAGGTCTCGCTGCGCGAGAAGATGCGGCCGCTGCTCGCCTTCCTGGTGCTCCTGATGGAGATGCTGGCTCTGGCGGGGATCATCGCCGGCGAGCTGCAGAGCCGCACCGTCACTGCGGTGATAACCACCCCGGCGCGGATCTCCGACTTCCTGACCGCCAAGATCATCTTCGGCACGCTGCTCGCCTTCGTCCAGGTGGTCCTGCTGTTGACGGCGATTCGCTCGCTCGGCAGCCAACCGGTGCTGGTCTTGACCGCCATGCTGCTCGGGGCCTTGATGGTGACGGGTTTCGCTCTGATCGCCGGCACGTTTGGCCGCGACTTCATCTCGGTGCTCTTCTGGAGCATGCTCTTCATGATCCCGATGATGATCCCCGCATTCGGGCTGCTGTTCCCGGGTTCGGCCTCGCTGTGGATCAGGGCGATACCCAGCTACGGCCTCGTCGAAACGCTCACCGGGGCCACCGTCTACGGGGAGGGGTGGGCCGAGTCGTTGCCCAACCTGGCGCTCCTGGCCGCATGGACCGTGGCCGCTTTTGTCGTCGGCCTGGGCATACTGAAGAGGAAGGTGCAGTCACTGTGAACACGACACGAGCCTGGCTGGTGATGCGCAAGGACCTGCGCATGGGTCCCCGTTCACCTCTCTTCCTGTACGCCCTGCTGCTTCCGGTGGTGCTCACCTTCGTCATCGTCGGCGTCTTCGGCACCCTGTTCGCGCCCAGCCCCCGGCTGGGCATCGTCGATGAGGGGAACGCGGCGGTGGTCGCGTCCGCCATGGATCTCGAGGGGATAGACGTCACCGTGCTGGGGTCGGCCGCCGAACTCAGGGAGATGGTCGAGGCCAACGACCTCGACGCCGGCCTCGTCCTGGCTCAAGGGTTCGACAACGCAGTGCGTGACGGCCTCCAGCCTCCCCTCATCTTCTACGTCGGCGGTGAGAGCCTGGCGTCGAATCGGATCATCCTGCAGGTGACCACGCTCGACCTCGTCCGTGAGGTGGCAGGTCAGCCTGCGCCGGTCGTCGTCGATGTCGTGACCATCGGTGACGTGGAGGCGGTGCCTATCGCCACCCGCATGGTCCCCCTGCTCATCATGTACGCGGTGGCGATCGCCGGGGCGTTCGTCCCTGCGGCATCGATCGTGGAGGAGAAAGAGAAGAGGATCATCAACGGCATCCTGGTCACCCCGACGACGGCCACCGACTACCTGCTGGGCAAGGCGGGCCTCGGGGTGGTGCTGGGGATGGCGACGGGGATCGTGACCCTCCTCTTGAACAACGCCTTCGGCGACCACGGACTCACCCTGGTGCTCTCGCTGTTCGTGGCTTCCCTGATGATGGCCGAGGTCGGGTTGATCCTGGGCATCTTCGCCAAGGACTCCAACATGCTCTTTGCCTTGATGAAGTCGGGGGGGATCCTCCTGTTCTATCCGGTGATCTTCTACATCTGGCCCAACCTGCCGCAGTGGATCGCCAAGATCAGCCCCACCTACTGGTTCCTGCAGCCGATCTTCGAAGTGGGTGTCAAGGGCGCCGGGTTCGGCGATGTGTGGGTCCAGTTGCTGGTCGCC
>JBFGRR010000171.1:0-4036 GCA_041567215.1 Acidimicrobiia bacterium
GCCACCGCCGCCCTCCACCTGGCACGGCTGGCTGTGACCGGGAACTGGTGGCGGACCTGAGCCGTCTCTTCGTCGCCGCCGACCTGACCCCGGAGGCCCGGGCGGGCCTAGCACATCTGCTCGACACCTGGGCGCCGCTGGGGGTGCCCGGCCGGCCGGTGCCTCCCGAGAACTGGCACATCACCCTGCGTTTCTTGGGGGAGTCCGATGACGTCGCCAGGGACCGGATCACGGCAGCGCTGGATGCGGGCGCAGGCGGAGGCCCGGTTCGCATCGAGTTCGATTCGCTCGGCGCATTCCCGAGGCCTTCCAAGGCGACGGTGTTGTGGGTCGGGATCGGTTCGGGGGCCGGCCGCCTCTCTGAACTGGCGGCCATGGCCGAGGAGGCCGCCGTGAATGCGGGATTCCAACCCGAGGACCGACCGTTCTCGCCCCACCTGACCTTGAGCAGGATCCGGCCCCACCAGGATCTGCGGCCGATGCTCGAGCGCCCCCTCGGGGGCCGGGTCGGGTTCCAGCTGCGGGCGTTGACGCTGTTCCGTTCCCATCTGAGCCGGGGTGGTGCCCGCTACGAACCGCTGGAGTCGTTCCCTCTCGATTGAACGTTGGTATCGAACACCTGTTCGTGTATGCTGATCCGGGTCACACGGGTGTAATTTGTCAGACACGGCCCGTAACCTGGCTTCGTGATCAAGAGGGAGAACAACGTGGAACGCGACAAGGCTCTCGAGATGGCCGTCTCGCAGATCGAGCGGCAGTTCGGCAAGGGCGCCATCATGAAGATGGGTGAATCGGCTGCCAACCCCGTGGAGGTCATCTCGACGGGAGCGCTCGCCCTGGACCTGGCGCTGGGTATCGGTGGCGTGCCACGCGGCCGCGTCGTCGAGATCTACGGCCCGGAGTCGAGCGGTAAGACCACTCTGGCCCTCCACGTCGTTGCCGAGGCGCAGCGCAATGGTGGCATCGCCGCCTTCATCGATGCCGAGCACGCGATGGACCCGACCTACTCACGAGCCCTCGGCGTGGACGTCGACGAACTCTTGATCTCCCAGCCCGATACCGGGGAACAGGCGCTGGAGATCGCCGACATGCTGGTCAGGTCGGGAGCCCTCGACGTGGTGGTCATCGATTCCGTGGCCGCTCTGGTACCCCGCGCCGAGATCGAAGGCGAGATGGGTGACGCCCACGTCGGACTCCAGGCCCGGCTGATGTCTCAGGCACTCCGCAAGCTCACCGCCAACCTGCATCGCTCCAAGACCACCGCGGTCTTCATCAACCAGTTGAGGGAGAAGATCGGCGTCATGTTCGGTTCACCGGAGACCACTCCCGGTGGGCGTGCCCTCAAGTTCTACTCGTCGGTCCGCCTCGATATCCGTCGCATCGAAGCGATCAAAGACGGTGGTGAAAACGTCGGCAACCGGGTCAGGGTCAAGGTCGCCAAGAACAAGATGGCGCCGCCGTTCCGCCTCGCCGAGTTCGACATCATGTTCGGGCAGGGGATCTCCCGTGAAGGCAGCCTTCTCGACGTCGCGGTCGATGTCGGCGTGGCCCGCAAGAGCGGCGCCTGGTACACGTTCGACGACGATCAACTGGGCCAGGGCAGAGAGAACGCCAAGCGGTTCCTTCGTGAGAATCCCGAGGTGGCCATGCAGCTCCAGGCCAAGGTATACGAGCAGGTCGGCCTCACCAAGGTGGCCAGCGCCGATGGCGAGGATGAAGCGGCGGCGGAAGAGGACGTCGAAGCCACGGCCGACGACTGAAAAATCGTTGATGACGGAGGTGGGTGTTGTTCGGTAGGATGGGCACCTACACACACGAAACGATTGAACCTGAAGATCCAAATGAACGACCAGCTTTATGACCCGAGACGGAGCCTGATCCGCTCCGACTGATCGACCTTCGATCCCGGTCATTTCGATGGTCCTGGCGTGTGTGCCGAGCCCGGGACGGGTTCGGCACATGACGTTCCTGGTTCGTCAGGTGTGAAGGCGAGGCACTGATGAACACGGTGGAGATTGCGGCACTGGTTGCCGTGGTGATCGCCATCGCCGGAGCCATGGGTTACCTGATATCGAGATGGTCGTCACGCGGCTCGGCGCCGATGGACCGTGAGGGTGTGGAGGAGTTGATCGGCAACGCCCGCCTGGAGGCGCAGCGGATCCTCACCCGCTCCGAGGAGGAGGGCCGCGCCAAGGCGGCGGCCTACCGAGAGCGCGAGGAAGCCGCCCTGGCTCACCGTCGAGTTGAACTCGAGACTCTCGAGAACCGGCTAGGGCAGCGTGAGGAGACCCTCGAGCAGCGTGCGACCAATCTGGCCACTCGCGAGAAGCTTTTGATCGAGCGTGAGCGCGAGGTGGGCGAGCTGCGCGGCGAGGCCGACCAGATGCGTGAAAAGACCCGCTCTGAGCTGGAGCGTCTCGCCGGCCTCGACTCCCGGGCGGCCAAGGAAGAGATGCTGGTCCATGTCGAGGACGAGGCCCGGCGGGAGGCGATGGTCCTCGTTCGTGACCTGGAGATCAAGGCGCGTGAGGAGGCCGACAAGAGGGCGCGCCGGATTCTCGCCACCGCCATCCAGCGGCTTGCCTCGGAGGTCGTCACCGAATCGACCGTGTCGGTCGTTCCGCTCCCGTCCGACGACATGAAAGGCCGCATCATCGGGCGTGAGGGACGCAACATCCGTGCCCTCGAAGCGGTGACGGGTGTCAACCTGATCGTCGACGACACACCGGAAGCCGTGTCCGTGGCCTCGTTCGATCCAGTGCGGCGGGAGGTCGCCAGGCTGACCCTGGAACGCCTGGTTGCAGACGGGCGCATCCACCCCGCCTCGATCGAGGAAGCCCACCAGAAGGCCCAGGCCGAGGTGGAGCAGTCGGTGCGGGACGCCGGGGAGTGGGCGCTCCTCGAGGTGGGCGTGTCGCGTATGCACCCCGAGCTGGTAACCCTGCTCGGCCGGCTCAAGTACCGGACCTCGTATGGCCAGAACGTGCTCAACCATCTGGTCGAATCGGCCCACATCGCTTCGATGCTGTCGGCCGAACTCGGCCTGGACGCCGCTCTCGTCAAGCGTGCCGCGCTCTTGCACGACATCGGAAAGGCCGTCACCCACGAGGTCGAAGGGTCACATGCCCTGATCGGAGCCGAGATTGCCCGCCGCTTCGGTGAAGACCCGGCAGTCGTGCACGGGATCGAGGCCCACCACAACGAGGTCGAGCCGCGAACCGTCCAGGCGGTGATAGTCCAGGCGGCAGACGCCGTGTCGGCCGCCCGCCCCGGCGCCCGTCGCGAGGCACTCGAGAGCTACGTTCGAAGGCTCGAGCGCCTCGAAAGTCTCGCCCTCGACTTCCCGGGCGTCGACCGGGTGTTCGCCATGCAGGCGGGTCGTGAGGTGCGGGTGGTGGTCGATCCGGTCGAGATCGACGACCTGGCCGCCGCCGACCTGGCCCGCCGGATCGCCAGGAAGCTGGAGGAGGACCTCCAGTATCCGGGCCAGATCCAGGTAACGGTTCTGCGTGAGTTCCGCTCGACCGACTTCGCCCGCTGAAGCCTGATGGAGACGGTGCTGCTGCCCGATCCGAGCCGGCGCGAGCGTCCGTACCGCACGCCCACCAGGGTTGGTAAGAGCTACTTGATCCGCACCTTCGGGTGCCAGATGAACGAGCACGACTCGGAGCGCGTTGCCGGCCTCCTCTCCGCGGACGGGATGGTCCCCACCCCCGACGCCGAGACGGCCGACGTCATCTTCATCAACACCTGCACGATCAGGGAGAACGCCGACAACCGCCTCTACGGCAATCTCGGCCAGCTGAAAGCGGTCAAGGACGTCAACCCGGACGTGCTCCTGGTGGTTGGCGGCTGCGCCGCACAGAAGGACCGCGAGTACGTCCGTGAGAGGGCGCCGTGGGTGGACGTCGTCATGGGCACCCACAACCTCGACCGTGTCGTAGACCTCCTCGACCATGTCGAGGCATGGGGGCCGGTGACAGACGTGGTCGACGAGTTGCAGGCGATGCCCTCGTCGCTCCCGGTCAAGCGAGAA
>JBFGRR010000172.1:0-4034 GCA_041567215.1 Acidimicrobiia bacterium
AGCCACTCGGCGGCCGTCTCGACGCTGACGTCTGGATCGAGGACGTCGGGGTCGCGGGTCATCCAAGCGCCCACGAGAGCTTGGGCGGGGTCGACGGCATCAGCCACGGCGTTGACCACATCTCTCTCGGTGACGATCCCCACCAGACGTCCGGCCTCCATCACGGCCAGTGACCCGATGCCGGCGTCGCGCATCCTCTGCGCAGCCATCATCACCGTGCACTCGGTCCCACACGATGCCGCTTCGTGGCTTATCAGGCTGCGGATGTCCGTGGCTGCTCCCTTCTGAGACCCATCGTGGCAGACGGATTCTTCGTTGGGACGGCCAAAAGTCACATCTCGGCCGCGCTTGGCTCGTGCCCACCGCCGCGTTAGGGACTTCCGGCCGTGGTCAGGCCCTCGCACGCCCGCAACAGTGACTCCATGCAGGAGACCCGACCGGCTGTGGTTGTCGGCGTTGACAGTTCGGAGCACGCCGCCACCGTGGCGTCCCGAGCCATACGCGAGGCGACGAGGCGAGAGGCAGTCCTGCACGTGGTGCACGTCTTCCATGCTCCGGTGATTCCATACCTCGGCTCCCCGATCGATATCCAGTCGATCGCCGACGCCGAGAGAACCGCAGTTTGGGAGCGGATCGCCCCGGCGCTCGGGCACTCCGACGTCGAGATCGAGAGAGTCGATCTGGAGGGATACCCCCCGGACACGCTCGTGGACTACGTCAAGAACATCGATGCCGAACTTCTAGTCGTGGGGTCGAGGGGACGCGGTGAGCTGGCAGCGCTCATTTTGGGCAGCACCAGCCATCGAGCAATCCATCTGGCCCCATGCGATGTGTTGGTGGTGAAGCCGTCGCACGCCTGACCGTCTCCTGACATCACCAACACACGCTGACGGGGCGGCCCGCTAACGGGCCGCCCCGGTCCTTTGTCCGGAGCGGCACTTGCGGCCTCGCCGCCGATGGGGCTAAATCCGGAGGCACAAAGGAGTTTTCCCGGCCGTTTGGGACTTCCGCCGGTTTTCATCGGAAACCGGATCGATGATCCTTGTGGCCAAGACGTAGGCGCGTGCGGCGTTTTCGACTTCGCACTTATCAAGGAGCTGACATGAGAGACAGTTGGGTGGTCGATTTCACCTCCGGAGAGGGAACCGAGCGGGACCTCTTGGGTGGAAAGGGCGCAGGGCTCGCCGAGATGAGCAGGATCGGGCTGCGGGTGCCGCCCGGATTCACGGTCACCACCGATGCCTGCCGGCACGTGATGCGCACCGGAAAGACCCCACAGAACCTCTGGAACCAGGTGGACTCCGCCGTGCACCGGCTCGAGACGGCTTCGGGCCGAACCTTCGGGGCCGGGCCTGCGCCGCTGCTGGTGTCCGTCCGCTCCGGGGCCAAGTTCTCGATGCCGGGGATGATGGACACGGTCCTGAACCTGGGCATCAACGATGCGCTCCTGGAGGTTCTCACCGAGTGGTCGGGGGACGCCCACTTCGCCAACGACGCCTACCGGCGCTTCCTCCAGATGTATGCAGACGTCGTGCTGGAGGTCGATGAGCACCTCTTCCAGGACGTCCTCACCGACCTTCGCGAACGACGTGGCGTTCCCGACGACTCCTCTCTGGAGGTCGAAGACCTCAAAGAGGCCATCGACAGATTCAAGAAGATCATCGCCGACGCAGGGAAGTCGGTTCCGGACGACCCGTACGAGCAGCTGCATTCGTCGATCGCCGCGGTCTTCAGCTCGTGGAACAACCCCCGGGCCCAGCGCTACCGCAGGATCAACTTCATCGACGACGACCTGGGCACCGCCGCCAACGTCCAGATGATGGTCTTTGGCGACCTGGGTGAAGACTCGGGTACCGGCGTCTGCTTCACCAGGGACCCGGCCACGGGCGAGAACGCACCGTTCGGCGACTACCTGCCACGGGCGCAAGGTGAAGACGTCGTGTCGGGAATGCGCAACGCTCTGCAACTCGACGCGCTCGCCGAGATGCATCCGGCCTTGCACGCCGAGCTCCTGGGCGTCATGGACCGACTCGAGACCCACACGAAGGACATGTGTGACATCGAGTTCACCATCGAGCGAAGCAAGCTGTGGATCCTCCAGACCAGGGCCGGAAAGCGGACCGCAGCCGCCGCCGTGCGGATGGCCGTGGACATGGTGTCCGAAGGCCTGATCGACAAGGACACCGCCTTGATGCGGGTCAACCCCGGCCAGCTCGAGCAGCTTCAGCGGCCCAGCCTCGGAAAGGTGTCGCCAGGCTCCGAGCTGGGAAGCGGCGTGGCCGCTTCCCCCGGAGCGGCCCAGGGCGAGGCGGTCTTCGATGCCGACCGGGCCGTCGAGGCAAAGGCCCAGGGTCGCACCGTGTTGCTGGTCCGCCCGGAGACCACGCCGGACGACATCCACGGCATGAACGCCGCAGACGGGATCCTCACCAGCCAGGGCGGAAAGACCAGCCATGCCGCCGTCGTCGCCCGCGGCATGGGAAAGCCGGCGGTGACAGCCGTCTCGTCGATGGTGGTCGACCTGGCCGCCCGGCGGGCCGTGTTCGGCGACTTCGTGCTCGAAGAAGGCGATCATCTGACCATCGACGGCACGACAGGCAGGGTCTACAAGGGCATGCTCCCGGTGGTGCAGCCAAAGGCGACGCCGGAACTCGAGGGCTTGCTCGAATGGGCCGACGAGATCCGCAAACTCGGCGTGTGGGCCAATGCCGACACGCCAGAAGACGCCGCACGCGCCAGGGCATACGGCGCCGAAGGCATTGGCCTCGCCCGTACCGAGCACATGTTCCTGGGCGAACGACTCGACATCGTGCAACGGATCATCCTCGCCGAGAGCGACGCGGACCGGACGGGAGCGCTGGACGCGTTGCGCGCCCTCCAGAAGATCGACTTCGTTGGTCTCCTCGAGGCGATGGACGGCCTGCCCGTCGTCGTGCGGCTCCTCGATCCCCCGCTCCACGAGTTCCTGCCCTCGCGCCACGACCTCAAGGACGAGATGATCGCCCGCCTCCGCAAGGGTGAGCCCACCGCCGACCTCGAAGCCCTCGAGGCCAAGGTGAAGATGTGGGAGGAAGACAACCCCATGCTCGGCCTACGCGGCGTGCGACTCGGCCTGATGGTGCCCGGCCTCTATGAGATGCAGGTCGAGGCGGCCATCGATGCGGTCGTCGAACGCCTCAAGGCGGGCGGCGATCCCAAGCTCGAAATAATGATCCCGCTGGTCTCCCTCTCGGAGGAGCTCATCAGGATGCGGGAGATGATCGAGGGCGTCATCGCCGAGGCCGAGAAGACGACCGGGATGGCGATTCACGTGCCCATCGGCACGATGATCGAGATTCCCAGGGCTGCCCTGACCGCCGGCAAGCTGGCGACCGTGGCGGACTTCTTCTCGTTCGGCACCAACGACCTCACCCAGATGACCTTTGGGCTGAGCCGTGACGACGCCGAGGGATCCTTCCTCCGCGACTACCTGGAGCGCCAGATCATGGCGATCGACGTCTTCCAGACGATCGACGAGAAGGGCGTCGGAAAGCTGATCAAGAGCGCTGTCAAGGCGGGCCGCGAATCCAACCCTCAGATCATGCTCGGCGTATGCGGCGAGCACGGCGGGGACCCGACCTCGATCGCGTTCTGCCGTGACGTCGGCCTCGACTACGTGTCGTGCAGCCCGCCGCGGGTCCACGTGGCGCGCCTCGCAGCAGCTCAGGCGGAACTGGCCGAAGTGGTTCGCGATGTCTGACCGCCGATGAGGAGTCGGGCGGCCGTCCAGGGATCGACGGCGCCCGACTCGACCTCGGCGAGAAGCGCCGACGGCGCCTGGGCCGAGCGGAGACCCGCCGCCACTGCCGCTTCGAATTGAGCGACGCGACGCCTGACCTGGCGCGCCTCCTCCATGCCGGATTCGATGAGGAAAGATCGATGGGACTCCACGGCGGACCAGATTTCGTCGAGGCCTTGGCCCAGGCTGGCACTGGCGAGAAGGACCTTCGGGCGCCATTGGTAGCCGCTTCCCAGCTCGATCATCGCTTCCAGAT
>JBFGRR010000173.1:0-3986 GCA_041567215.1 Acidimicrobiia bacterium
ACCCTGTCGGGAGTGGCCACCAAGTCGTTTAGTTCGCCGACCATTTGCTTGAGCCGGCCGAAGCTGCGGCGGTCGAAGTCGAGGGCGATGCGGGCCAGGTCGATGGCGTCTCCGTCGCGAAGCTCGACGTCACTCGGCTCGACGACCTCGATCCGGCCGTCGACCACGATGTCGGAGAACGTGTCGTTCAGCCGCTCGAGCGTTGCGGGGTCCGGAGCATGGTTGAGCCTGAGCACCAGCCGCCCCCGCACGTACCGCTGCGAGTGGAAGTTCGCATAGAAGTGGCAGATCTCCTCGACGGCCGCGTCGGGATCTTCGTGAAGCGTGAACAGCGAGAGGTCGGGGGGGCTGATCAGCCCCTTGTGTTCGAGTTGCTCGGTCAGGAATCGGATCAACGGCGCCCAGTAACCGGTTCCAGGCGCCTCGACCAGGACCACGGGATGAAGGTCGCTCTTGCCGGTCTGGATGAGGGTGAACAGCTCGAAGGTCTCATCGAGCGTCCCGAAACCACCCGGGAAGAGGGCGAAGGCAGCCGACTCCTTCACGAAGCCGAGCTTGCGGGTGAAGAAGTACTTGAAGTTGACGGTGCGTTCGGGGTCCAGGTGAGGATTGGACTCCGACTCGAAAGGGAGGCGGATCTTGACCCCGTAGGACGCTTCGAGTCCGGCTCCGAGGTTGCCGGCCTCCATGATCCCCGGGCCGGCTCCGGTGATGACGCCCCAGCCGCGGGCCACCATCTTGTTGGCGAACTGGCGGGCGAGTTGGTAGTTGGCGTCCTCTTCGGTCACCCGTGCCGAACCAAACATGGTCACCTTGGGCTCGGTGTGACGCGAGAAGACCAGCATCGAATAGCGCATCTCCTTGAGAGCGGTGTTCACGAGCTTCAGGTCTCCCCGGGCGGCGCCGTCGCGGTGCATCTTCAGCGCCGTGGTGATCATCTCGGCGATCAGGTCTCCGTTGTCGGAGTCGGAGGCCGCCGCGACGAGGTCTCTGATCGTCTGGTCGAGCTGGCTGTTCCCCATGTCGTACGAGCGCATGACCCCGGAACCGTAGCGAGACCGGGGCGATGTCAAGGACATGTGTCGGTGGCGGCCGGTACCATTGCCGGCGGAGGTGTGTGCGCAATGGCGATTCTGAAGCGGAAGTCGGACAAGGTGGAGCTCCTTCGCAACGTCGAGCTCTTCTCGGCCCTGTCGGGTAGGCAACTCGAAGCCGTGGCGAGGGCGACCACCGAGGTTCCGTTCACGGAGGGCGAGTTGCTGGCTGCCCAGGGCACGACGGGCGACTCGTGCTTCGTGGTCGTGGCCGGTTCGATCAATGTGCGCCGGAACGGCCGCAAGATCGCTGCACTGGGACCCGGCCAGGTGGCCGGTGAGATGGCGGTGATCGATGGTGAACCGCGCACAGCCGATCTGATCGCCGCCGAGGATGGAGCGGCACTCGTGATGCATCGCAGGGAGTTCGGGGGACTGCTCGATGAGGTCCCCGGCCTCCAGCGCAAGCTGCTGGTCTCGATGAGCCAGCGGCTCAGGAAGGCCGACTCCCGGCTCTACGGCTGATCAAACGGCCGGCTCTTCGGCCCGTGACGGACGACCGCATTCCACACCGTCTCGTAGTGGTCCCGGTCGTATAGGTCCACGTGGGGTAGTACGAACTCCTCCCAGGCCATCCTCAACGGATCTTCGGCGTCCTGGTGTATCCGCATCCCGGTGGGCAGGCGGTCGAGCACGCTTCGCAAGCTCAGCGGGGTCTCCACTCTCGCCCCGGCGTCCACCGATTGGAAAGAGGCGTTCACCTCCACCGTCAGCCGGGCCACCGCCTCGGCGAAGGCCGGACTCATCGAGGGGTAGCGACGCACGAGCATCGCCTCCACCTGTTCTGAGGTCGGAAATGCCTTCTCCCAGATGAGCCACCGGTCGGCGAACGCCTTGTTGAGTGTCTGGGTTCCCGCATAGTCGCGTAGGTCGGTGGGGTTCATGGTGCCGAAGATGCGCACGTCGCTTCGCAGTTTCATCGTCTCGCCGGTCGGCAGGTCGAGCGCTCCGTAACGGTCGAGCAGACCATGCAGGGCGAAGAGGGTCTCGGCCCCGGCTGCATTCAGTTCCGAGAGATTGAGCAGCGCCGGCCCTCTCAGGGCTCTGGTTATGTCGCCGTCCTCCCAGCGACTCTCGGTTCCACCCTTGCCGTCACCGTGCAGCTTCGTGGAACCGATCAGGGTGACGTCGCGCACCTCGCCGGTCAGCGGAATCCGGTAATAGGGAAGGCCCAGCCGGGCGGCGAACTGCTCGATGTCGTGGTCTTTGCCGGTGCCCATGTGGCCGCGAACGGCGACGTGGAGGGGGACGAAGCCCTCAGGGTTGGCGGCGCGCACCCGCTCCACCTGGGCGAAGCGGTAGAGCATCCCCAGGTCGATGTAGTGGGGGTCCGGCACGGGGATCTTTCCCACACGCTGCTCGCGATCGGGGATGTCCGCAGGCACCTCGACGCGGTTCAGTTCGATCGGCGGGCCTACGCCCGAGGGATCTTCGAATTTCACGGTTTCAGGCACTTGCGGACTCCTTCCAGAGATTGGTCGATGGGCGGGCCGGCCTGGTCCACCAGGAATCCATGCCCCAATACGAGAGAGAGCGTCGCAGGGCCGAGCGGACCCCTTCGACCATTGCCCTCGTCAGTTCGTCGGGTCGTGTAACCACCTGATGGCGGTGATAGGCGGTTTGGACGGTGTCGTCGCCGATGCCGATCCCCAAGACCGTGGTACCCGACCGTTCGATGGCCGCGACCGAGGCCGCCAGGGCGTCGACGGAACCGCGGGTCATCCCGTCGGCCAGCACCACCAGCACCCGCACCTGCGCCCCGAG
This sequence comes from Acidimicrobiia bacterium, assembly GCA_041567215.1. Lineage (GTDB taxonomy): Bacteria > Actinomycetota > Acidimicrobiia > Spongiisociales > ZC4RG35 > JBFGRR01. The sequence continues at coordinate 2,859 of JBFGRR010000173.1, forward strand.
GCGGCCCATTCGCTCGGCCGCGTAGGTCAGGTTGAACTCGTCCACGTTCGAGGCCTTGTCGAACATCGAAACCGGTGGGGCCGATCGGGGATCCCGGCGCGATGCCGCGGCGGCGCGCCCGGGCTCTGCGGCCGTCCAGAACAGGCCGGCAAGCAGCCGTTCGTGGTCCCGCCACGAACGGTCGAACGGCTTGACCAGGTAATGGTTGACGGTGGTGCTCAACCGCTGGGCCGAAGAACCCTGGCTCTGGCGAAGGCCCGCCATCACCTGGCTCCTGCCCCTGGTGAACGACCATTCGGTGTCACCGGGACGGGCGGCGAACGACCGGTTGAACAGGGCGACCTCGAAGTCGATCTGCAACTCGTCGCAGAGGTGGGCGAGAGTCCAGGCGCCGAGGAGCGCCGCCGACATTCCCCAAGGGGAGCGAAACCCGGACGTCCCGGTTCGCGGCTGCAGCATCGAAGCCGAGGCATCGACGAGCAGAGATACGGCGTACTTGCGCCTGGTGCGGGCGGCTCTCCGCTCGTACATCCTCGTGTAGAGACCGGCACCGATGAACAACGCGGCGTGCGGGGAGATGTCGCCCTGGTCGTAGCCGGAGCGGAGCCCGCGCCGCTGGTTGGCGGCGAAGAGCGGATACAGCTCGCCGGACACCTGCCGCTGGGCCACGCCCCAGCGGCGGGCATTCTCGATCAGGCTGTCGCGACCTGCGGTGGCGAAGTTGGAGAAAGCCCCTGGCACGGGCCCGACTATCAGCCGTCCGGCCTGACCGGTGGGAAGGAACACCGTTGCCGCCTCCGAGACGCGGAGCAGCTGGTCGGTGGGGGCATCGGCCCCGATCTCGCTCTCACCTTTTCGCTCGGAAAGCCCGGCCGTCACCTCCACCGAGCGCTTGGTCTCGCCGTATGCCTCCCCATCTTTCACGATGGGGCTGGTCAACCGAACCCTGTCCACGGCCTCGAGCACCGCATCAGCGTCGAGTTGGTCGGCTGCCTCCTGCTGGGCGACCGTCGGGTCTTCGCGGAGGTCTGTCAACAGCCCGTGCGCTCTCGCCACCTCGAGGATCTGGAGGGTGAGTAGAGCGACCTCCCACGGGTCGTCGGCATCAGCGACGTCCTGCACCAGATC
>JBFGRR010000174.1:0-3980 GCA_041567215.1 Acidimicrobiia bacterium
AACAGCAGGCTCGACAGGTACCTGGCCCGATATTCGGCGCGAGTCTCGATGGCGGGCGATTCCATCTGTGCCAACGGTCACTCCTTCGGTTGGCCATCTCCAGTGTCCGACGACCGGCCGGACGTGACCAGGGTCCTTTGGCGCGGCACGCGCCAGAATGAGCCGGTCAAGTCCGATCCGAGTTCAGTAGCCTCAAGGTTCTGCAAGGAGGTGGCGTGTGGCAAAAGTGTCCGACGTCCTGAACGACAAGGGGAATGGGGTCATCGGCGTCGAGCCCACAGCAACCGTATTCGAAGCCATCCAGAAGATGGTCGAGCACAACTGCGGGTCGTTGTTGGTGATGGACGAGGGGGAGGTCGCCGGCATATTCACGGAACGGGACTACCTCAGGAAGATCGCCCTTCAGGGGCGCACGTCCAAAACGACGGCCGTTCGAGAGGTGATGACTTCGCCGGTGATCGTCGCCGAAGCCGATGCCGAGATCGACGAGGCGCTCGCCATGATGACCGATCGCCACATCCGCCATCTTCCGGTGGTCGATGAGGGGAGCGTCGTCGGAGTGGTCTCGATCGGTGACCTCGTCAAGCACAAGACCAAGGAACAAGAGTTCCGTATCGGATACCTGGAGGACTACATCGGGGCTCGCTGAGCCCCGTCCCGCCAGCGGAGGACGCGCAGCGCCCGCAGGGTGTTCCAGCGGCTCGGTTGCCCGACCTCCTCCATCTCGAACCAGGTTCGCCCCGCATGGCGTTGCTGTAGCGGCCATCGCCCGTCACTTCGACGCTTTCTCGTCACGATCTCGATGGCGTCGTCCAGGCGCGGATCGGTGGGAGCGCCTGCCGCCGCGAAATGGTCTAGCGAGCGCAGGATGTCGTAACGCCATCGAGGGGGGAACGAGAGCCGGAGCATCCTGTCATCGACGACGGCTCCGGTCCGATGGGATCGGAACAGGTTGTGCTCCAGCAGGAACTCTCTCCCCAACCCTTCGGCGGCCTCGGTCTCGGAGGCGCGCGATCCACCAGCCACCGCATACTCCCTCAGACCTTCGAGCACGTTGATGGTTGTGTGGAATGAGCTGTGTTTGGCACCCAGGTACTGCTCGCAATTCCAACCGCCATCGGGCATCTGGCTTTCCAGCAGATAATCCACGAGGTGCTCCTGGCGTGGATCGCCGAGGCGGAACCAGGAGAGCATGGCCAGCACCATCCCCGTGACGCAGGCCTCGCTGCGCTTCAGGGACACAGAGATGTTGATGCCGCCATCGTCCCAGAGGGCTTCGTCCAGAAACAGGCTGCAGGCCGTCGATGCCCTCACATCTCCGGGGGGAAGCCCGATGCGGCGCAGCAGGGCGAGCGAGTAGGTGGTGGAGATCCACTTGTACCCGTACAGCTTGGGCGTCCAGCGCCCGTCCGGGCCCTGGTGCTCCAGCAGGCGCAACCCCCAGCCGTCGGTGGCGATCCGTTGCTGTTCCTCCTCCCACACTGGAGCGGGTTCGTCGAGGAGATCACACATCACCTGCCACCGGATCGCCGGGTCGCCTTCGAGAAGCCAATCGACAACGGCACCGTCCATGACTCGATTCAACCCTGTCGCGAAGACAGGAGGGTCCGGCAGAAGTCGGTTTCTGCCCGGCATCGTCCTCCGAGGCGGCGGTAACGTCGCCATCGAATGACCACTGAGGCGCTATCCCGCGGGCTCAAGACCGGCTACGGCGTTGGGTCCCTGGGCACGGGCATCTTCACGACCGTCCCCGGCCTCTTGCTCCTCTTCTACCTGACCGACGTCTTGGCCGTCCCGCCGGCAACGGCCGGTTTCGTGATCCTCCTGCCGAAGATCTGGGACTTCGTGATCGACCCGATGATCGGCTCGATCTCGGATCGGTTCAGCTCCCGCATTGGCAACCGCCGGCCCTTCATGTTCATGGGAGGTCTGCTGCTGCCGCTCTTCTTCGGGCTCATGTTCGCCCCGCCGGAGTTCGGACCCGGGACGACGGCGCTCTGGGTCGCCGGCTTTTTCGTGCTCAGCGCCACCGCCTTCTCCCTGTTCCAGGTTCCCTACATCGCGCTGCCTGCGGAACTGACCGGCGACCCGCTCGAGCGCACCCGGGTCGTGGCCTACCGGATGGTCGCGCTCACGATCGGCATCCTCCTGGGTGGCGGTCTGGCGCCCGTCATCGCCGATGCCGGTGGGGGTGGCCGCGCCGGTTACCGGACCATGGGTTTCGTGATCGGTGCGATCGCCGGTGGGGCGATGCTCGTCTCGACCTTCGGCCTGCGGAAGGGCCGCACGGTCCCGCCAGTGGACAGCACCGAGCCTTTCGCCGACCAGTTGCGGAGAGCCCGGCGCAACAGGCCGTTCGCTCACCTGATGGGCGGATACTTCATCCAGAACCTGGCCGTAAACGTCATGCTCGCCGGGGCACCTTTCCTTTCCCTTTACCTCCTGGGCGACGAGGCGCTCACGGCGCTCCTGTTCGTGGCGCTGGTCGCTCCGGCGGCGATCCTGGTGCCGGTCTGGGCGCGCATCTCCTATCGACTCGGCAAGCTGCGCAGCCTGGAGGTGTGTGTCGCCGGGTACGCCATCGTTGCCGCGACCATGGTCACGGTGTCGGAGGACCGCATCTGGCTGGCCATCGTGCAGGTCGGCATGCTCGGTTTCTTCTATGCGGGCACCCAACTGTTCCCGTTCTCGATGCTTCCCGATGCCATCGACGTCGACACGCAGGCGAACGCCGGTGAGTCCAGGGCGGGGTCGTTCACCGGGTTGTGGACCGCCGGTGAGACGATCGGCGCGGCGGTCGGTCCGTTCATCTTCGCCTCGGTCCTTGCTCTGACGGGCTTCATCGAGTCCGGTGACGAGGTGGTGGCTCAGAGTGCAACTGCTCTGACGGGGATCCGCCTTGGTTTCGCGCTGCTGCCCGCCGTTTTGTTGATCCTGAGCCTCCCGATCATCCACCGATATCGACCGGAGGTCAGGGCTTGAGCGCGTTGACTCCGGAAGGCCGGCCCGTGGACTCGGTTCTCGCCGACCTCGAGGCACAGAGAGCCGCGGACGTCGACTGGCGCAGCGGCAAGGTGCTCTCTGGCCTCTACGACCCGGGGGGCGAGGCCGGCGAACTCGCCAAGGAGGCATACAGCCGGTTCCTCACCGAGAACGCCCTCTACGTCAACTTCTATCCGTCCATCAACCGGATGGAGAAGCAGGTGGTCCGTGCGGTTGCCGACCTCGTCCAAGGGGGTCCGATGGTGGCCGGAAGCGTCACGAGTGGCGGTACCGAGAGCATCATCCTGGCCGTCAAGACGGCCCGGGACTGGGCGAAGGCGAAGCGACCCGGAGTCACCGCTCCTGAGATGGTCCTGCCGGTGTCGGCCCATCCAGCGTTCCACAAGGCCGCCCAGTATCTGGGAGTGAGGGCGGTAGTCACCCCCATGGATCTCACGACCTTCCGGGCCGACATGGCTGCACTACGGGAGGCGATCTCCGGCAACACGATCCTCGTGGTCGGATCTGCACCCACGTACTCGCACGGGGTTGTCGACCCGATACCCGAGATGGCCGCAATCGCCGCCGAGGCCGGCGCCTTCATGCACGTGGACGGCTGCGTCGGTGCGATACCGCTCGGGTTGATGCGTCTTCTCGGCGAACCGGTTCCAGCCTTCGATTTCTCGGTACCCGGCGTCACGACCCTCTCGGCGGACCTCCACAAGTACGGGTACGCCCCCAAGAACGCCTCGGTGCTCCTCTACGAGAACGCCGAGGTGCGTCGATTCGCGTGGTTTGTGAACTCGTCGACCACCGAGTACGCAGTGATCAACCCGACGGTTCAGAGCAGCCGCACCGGCGGTCCGGTGGCAGCGGCATGGGCCCTCTTCCAGCACCTCGGCCTGAGCGGCTACATGGAGATGACCCGGAAGGTCCTGGAGACGACCAGGGCCATGATCGAAGGTGTGGCGGGGATCGACGGGATCGGCGTGCTGGGC
>JBFGRR010000175.1:0-3963 GCA_041567215.1 Acidimicrobiia bacterium
CCCCTGTATTCCCAGGCCCGAAGAGATCAGGTCGGCGAGTACGCCGGGCCCAGACGAGTTGGCCGGGTAGAAGCCGTAGAAGGAAGGCGATTGCCAGTGGGTGATCCCGGGCATGATCACCCGGTCGAGGTCGGCGATGACGTCGTCCCAGCTCTCCGGGGCTGCCGGGGGATGCTCGGGCAGGAGTGCGCGGATATCGCCGGGTTCCACGCCCGGCGTCACGGGGAGGCCCTCCACCCGGTCCCAGTAGGCGGCGACCCAGTCCACCAACTCGTGGCCGACGCGGCGGAACTCGTCTGGGGTCATGTGCTGAGCCATGGGCGGGACGGTATCGCGGCCGGATCGCTCATGCCCCGGAGGGCGATAGGATATTCGGACTCATGCATAGATCCAGAACTCTCATCGCCGCCATCTCCCTTTCCACAGCCCTCGCCGCCTGCGGCGGGGCGACGGCAGTCGCAGGGGTCTCGCTTGCCAGCCCTGCTTCCGCATCCGAGGTGATCGCCGAGGCTCCCGCCGGCCTCACGGTTCTCGACGTGCGCACCCCGGCCGAGTTCGCCGACGGTCACCTGGCCGACGCGATCAACATCGACTTCTACGAGGCCGACTTCGCCGACCGGTTGGCGCAACTCGACAAGGATGTCCCCTACGTGATGTATTGCCGCTCGGGCAACCGCAGTGCCACCGCCGCCGAGATCATGCGCGACCTGGGCTTCACCGAGGTCTACGAGGTGGACGGCGGAATCCTCGCCTGGGTCCAGTCGGGCCTGCCGATCACCGATCAGTGACGCTGAAGGCGTAACAACCCGACGACCAGCCCATCCACCAGGGCCTCCCACGAGGCCTCGATGATGTTCTCGTGCACGCCGATGGTCCCCCACGACGTCTCGTGGTCGGATGTCTCGAGGAGCACCCGCACCCTGGCGCCGGTCCCGTCGGCGGAGTCGAGCACCCGCACCCGGTAGTCGGTGAGCCGCAGGTCGACGATCTCCGGATACTCGGTGGCGAGAGCCGCCCGCAGCGCCTGGTCGAGGGCGTGGACCGGTCCCCTCCCTTCGCCCGTGGTCACCACTCGTTTGCCTCCGACCACCACCTTGATGGTGGCCTCGGCGACCACCTCCTCGGCCGCCCTGCGTTCGATGAAGGTCCGGAAACTCTCGAGCTCGAAGAAGCTCTGTCGCCATCCGGTGGCTCGGCGGACCAGCAGTTCGAACGAGCCGTCGGCTGCCTCGAAGTGATACCCCTCGTGCTCGAGTTCCTTCACCTGCTCCAGCACGGTGCGGGCGAGGTCGTCGTCCATCTCGAGACCGAGTTCTTCGGCCTTGTTGAGGATCGATGCCCGGCCGGCCTGCTCGGAGACCACCATTCGGGTGTGGTTGCCCACCAGTTCGGGACGGGTGTGCTCGTAGGCGTCGGGCCGCCTGGCCAGCGCAGAGGTGTGCAACCCGGCCTTGTGGGTGAACGCCGACACACCCACGTAGGGCCGGTGGGGGTCCAGGTTGATGTTCACCAACTCGGCGATGTGGTGAGAGATCGGCGAGAGCATCTCCAGTTGCCTCTCGCTGACCACCGGTATGCCCATCTTGATGGCCAGGTCGGGGATGATCGAGCACAGGTCGGCGTTGCCCGTCCGCTCCCCGTAACCGTTGACGCAGCCCTGGATCTGCCGGGCGCCGGCCGCCACCGAAGCGAGCGACGAGGCCACCGCGCAACCCGCGTCGTTGTGGAAGTGGACTCCCACCTCGCCTGCGGGGAGTGCTTGTTTCACTGCCGTGATGGTCTCGGTGATGGTGTGCGGGAGGTTGCCGCCGTTGGTGTCGCAGAGGACCAGACGCTCGGCTCCGGCCTCCAGCGCCGCCCGGAGGACACTCAAGGCGAACTCCGGGTTGCCCGTGTACCCATCGAAGAAGTGCTCGGCGTCGAAGAAGACCCGCCGGTCGTGGCGGCGCAGGAACTCCACCGACTCTCCGACCATGCGGATGCCCTGGTCGAGATCGGTCCTGAGCGCTTCGAGCACGTGGTAGTCCCAGGCCTTGCCCACGATGCAGATGACCTCGGTCTCGGCGTCGAGGAGCGCCTTCAGCTGGGTGTCGTTCTCGACCGTCCCGCTCGGCCTGCGGGTGGACCCGAAGGCGGTCAGCGTGGCGTTCGTGAAGGGGATCTCGACTCGGGCACGCTTGAAGAACTCATCGTCCTTGGGGAGGGCCCCCGGCCAGCCGCCTTCGATGTAGGCGACACCGAGGTCGTCGAGGAGGCGGGCGATGCGCAGCTTGTCGTTGACAGTCAGCGAAATGCCCTCCTGTTGAGAGCCATCGCGGAGAGTGGTGTCGTAGATCTCGAGCGCTGCCATTGGTGCCTCCAACAAAAGACCCTCTGCCGGTGCAGAGGGTCGAAGGCACACGCCATGTGAGACGTGTGCCTATTCGATAATGATGATTCCGGTAGCCATCGCCGGGCGAGTATGGCCTGTCTCGCCCGGCGAGTCAACGGTCAACGCTGGAGCGGAATCGCCTTCACTCCGTCTGCATCGGAGATCACCAGCACCCGTTCCGCCTGAACCGAGCGGATCGCCGCCAGCAGTTCATCGGCACCGGCCGCTCCGTCGCTCTCTCCGGCAGGGGGCCAGACGGTGACCACCGCGTGGGTGGCATCGCGCAGCTCCTTGACGGGGACCTCACCGCCTGCCACGAGGATGATCTGGCGGAGGACCTCGGCCTCGACCTCCTCCTCGGGCAGGGCAGCGCGGTCACGGCGCCACACCGCGAAGTGGTAGCCGGCGACCACTGCAGTCGCGACGATCCAGCCGAGGGGCGTGCGGATCTGGTCGATCACCGCCGAGGCCGGATCGCCGTCGAGGACCGCTTCGAACAGTTGGTAGGTGAGCACGATCAGGCTGATGACCGTCACCAGCCCGCCCACACCGGCAAGGATCGTCAGGTAGATGCGGCGAGCGGGCCGGCGGATGCGCTCGGGCTCCGCCGCCACCGCGGCCTGGATCGGGATCCAGGTCTTCCACCACACCGGAACGCCGACGATCAGCCCGGTGAGGGCGCCGAGGAGGATGTCAACGGAGCTGTCCCCACCGGCGATCGTGACCGTCGTGGACAGGATCGCGTTCACCAGGATCCCCAGTCCGGTGGCCGCCGCCACCAACCCGACACCCGCGAGCAGGTATCTGTAGATGGAGCCGATCGGCGTGTCCATCGCGTTCGGACCCTCGGCGGTCACCACGCTCCGGTGATACGCCCACACCAGCCAGGCGACGCCGAAGGTGGACAGAACGCCGGGGAGGACGTTGAAGTGGAGGGCTGCCGAGGTGGTGTCGGGGTCACCGAACAGCCACTGCAGGACCAGGAAGATGCCACCTGCCAGGGCGCCCAGGGCGGCCACCGCTCCTCCGAGCACACCCAGCACCAGCACGTAGGCGGACCTGCCGCCTGAGGCCGGGGAGCGCAGTCCGTGCTGCCACCAGTGCCACCACCAGATCAGCGCGCCGAGGATGGTCCACACCATCGCCCGGGCGAAGGTGTCGTTCGACATCGAGCCGATGGAGACGGAGAAAACCGCGTCGTATGCCTCGGAGAGCAGCCATCCCAACGTGAAGGCAAAAGCCGTGGCAGTGGTCACCAGGCCGATTCCGGAACCGACGATGGTCGATCCGTTCTCGATGACCTCGGGCTTGCGAGCCCCGTTCGCCTGCGTCCAGGCCCACCACCACACCCCGGTCCAGACGATTCCGAAGGCCAGCGATGCCGGGGCGGGCGACTCCGCTCCGATCAGCCAGCTGATGCCTGTCGTCAGGCCGATCAGGCCTCCGATCAGGAAGGTGGTCGTGGTGGCCAGTATGAAGAGCCCCCAGCCAACCGATCGCCGTTCGGCCGGATCATCCAGTTTCTTCGCCAGGTACCTCCACAGCACGTAGAAGCCGGGGACACCGACGATCGTGAAGGCGAGCGCCTGGGC
>JBFGRR010000176.1:0-3963 GCA_041567215.1 Acidimicrobiia bacterium
GCCTTCGGGCGCCCGGCGCCGCCTCCCGCCGAGCAGCCGGTGGCCTTCAATCACCGCATCCACGTGGAGGACCTCGGACTCGAATGCTCGGAGTGCCACGAGTACGCCGAGACGCAGACTTTTTCGGGGCTTCCCCACGCCGAGACCTGCATGTTGTGCCACGAAGAGGCCCAGGGCGAGCGCCCGGAAGAGCACAAGCTCCTCGCCCTGCTCTCGGAGGGCCGGCCGCTCGAATGGCAACCCCTGTTCCGTCAGCCGTCGCACGTCTTCTACTCCCACCGTCGCCACGCCGCAGTCGCCGATCTCGAGTGCGAGACCTGTCACGGGGCGATCGGCACTTCCGAGAGACCGCCGGGGCGAGTCCACCTCTTGACCATGGACGAGTGCATCGACTGTCACCAGCGCGAAGGTGTGGTTGACGACTGCACCTCATGTCATCGATGAAGGTAAGCCGCCGACGGTTCCTCGGTTTCTCGGCCGGTGCGGTGGCGGGCGCCGCGACTGGCGTCCCGGCCAGCCGCGCGCTCTCCGATCTCGTGGCCGCGACCGAGGAGCCCATCTACCCGCCTCGGGGGACCGAGGACTTCGCGCTGTCGATCTGTCAGATGTGCCCGGGAGGCTGTGGACTCCGGGTCCGCCGTATCGACGGCCGACCGGTGAGGGTCGATGGGAATCCCCTCCACCCCGTCAACGGCGGCCGCCTCTGTCCCCGGGGTCAGGCCTCCCTCCAGTCGCTCCTCCACCCCGACCGGCTGCGGGGCCCGATGCGAAGAGTCGGACCCCCGGGATCACTGGACTCCTTCGAACCTGCGACCTGGGAGGAGGCCCTGAGTGAGATCGGCGACCGGCTCCGCCTTCTGCGCCAGGTGGAAAGGCCGGAATCCTTGGTTCTGATCCGTCGAGGATCGCGGGGTCTCGGCCAACGGCTGGCGCGGCGCTTCCTCCAGGCTTTCGGCTCACCCAACGACATCGACCTCGACCGCGGCGACCTGGCCGCCGCCCTGGCTCTCGAGGCGAGCCAGGGGGTTCGCAGCGCTCCCGCATTCGACGTCCAGTCGACCGACTACGTGCTGTCCTTCGGTTCAGCGCTTCTGGAAGCGTCGAGCTCTCCACTGCACATGATGCGGGCCTACGGAGAGTTTCGTCAGGGCCGACCCGGCCGCCGAGGCAAGCTGGTCCAGATCGAGCCTCGTCTGTCGATCACCGGCTCCTCGGCTGACGAGTGGATCAGAATCAGACCCGGTACCGAAGGGATCCTGGCCCTGGGACTGGCGCGAGTCCTGGTCGTGGAGGGTCTCTACGACAAAGACTTCGTCAGCGAGAGGACCACGGGACTCGAAGGGAGCCGCGACCGCGAGGGCCTGCGAGCGTTCCTCGAAAGCGGCTTCCGGCTCGAGAGGTTGGAAGCCGAGACGGGGGTGTCGGGCAGCGTGATCTTGCGAGTCGGGCGCGAGTTCGCCGCCGCACGGCAGCGACTCGCCGTCGGTCCCCGCAGGGGCCCGAGCCTGCCCGGCACGCTGTTCGACCATTTGGCGGTCCAGGTGCTGAACGCTCTCGCCGGGAATCTCGATGCGGCCGGCGGCGTCCTCATTCCGGACGAAGCACCCCTGCCCACCTGGCCGGAGCTCCCAGATGACCCGGTGGCGATCGCAGGGTTGGCGAAACCCCGAATCGACGGCATCAAATCCGAATTGTCGGATTCCGCCCCCGAGGCTTTCGCCGAGGCGCTGACGGGCGACTCGATGTACCCGATCGAGGTGCTCCTGCTCCTGGACGCGGATCCGGCCTTCGCCAGCATGGCACCCCAACGCTTCGGCCGGGCCCTCGAGCGTGTGCCGCTGGTGGTCTCCTTCGCCTCGCTGCCAAACGACTCGGCCCTGCTCGCCGACTGGATCCTGCCGGACAGCCACTTCCTCGAGCGCTGGGAGCTGGACACGACTCCGGCGGGGGTCCCGTTCCCTGTCGTGAGCCTGGCCCAACCGGCCACCTCGACACTCGGCGAGAACCGACCGGTCGGAGAGATCGTTCTCGCTTTGGCCCGGGAAGTGGGCGGATCTGTCGCCGATGCCTTCGCTTGGGAGTCGCTGGCCGAAGTGGCCCGGTCGCAGGTGGAGGGCTTGTACAGGGCCCGGCGCGGCACGCTCATGGGCACCGCGTTCGATGAAGCGTGGGTGCGGATGATGGAGCGAGCCGGCTGGTGGGCCCCTGGCTACCGCTCCGCAGAAGACCTATGGGAGGGAATGCTCGAACGGGGAGGCTGGTGGGACCCCTTCTACGATCACGGTGACTGGCTGCGGGTGCTTCGTACGCCGTCGGGGCGATTCGAGTTCCGGGTCGATCTGCTCCAGCAGCTGCTGGCCAGCCGCCCCGCGTCGCCGCAGCGGACGCCGTTGGCACCGGCCGGGCGCGAGAGCGCCGAACGGGAGGTGCCGGACGAACCGCTGCTGGCTCTCTACCTCTTCGAGCCGCTCCCCGTCGCCGGGGGGACCGGTGCCGAGCTGCCCTTCCTCCAGGAGCTTCTGGACCCCGGGCACGAGATGCGCTGGGAGTCCTGGGTCGAGATCCACCCGGAGACCGCCGAGAACCTGCGGTTGCACGACTGGGATCGGGTCAAGCTGATCTCGCAGCACGGCTCCATCGAGGTGCTCGCCAGAGTCAGCACCCGCGTGGTACCGGGGGTCGCAGCGGTTCCGGTGGGCCTCGGGAAGAAAGGCGGGGGGCGGTGGGCCGCTGGGCGCGGTGCCAACCCCTTCCGACTGCTGGCTCCGACCCGCGAGACGATCAGCGGGCTTGCCGATCACGGCGCCACAACAGTCCGCCTCTCGTTGGTGAGTCGGGGCCGGCATCGCAGGACGCTGAAGAGGACCTGACGAATGGCGCGCTGGGGTATGGTGATCGACCTGGACCGATGCACGGCCTGCCAGGCCTGTGTGGTCGCCTGCCAAGTGGAGAACAACGTGCCCCCGACGGGCGCCGAGGAAGCAGTGAAAGGGCGCGCCATCTCGTGGCTACGGATGGCCACCTACGGGCACGACGAGCACGCCCACGGGACCCTTCCCAGCCTGCGCCTGATGCCGGTTCCCTGTCTGCACTGCGACAATCCGCCCTGCACCAAGGTCTGCCCGGTGCAGGCGACCCAGATCGGCTCGGAGGGCCTCGTAGGTCAGATCTACCCCCGTTGCATCGGGTGCCGGTACTGCACGACCGCGTGCCCATACACCGTGCGACAGTTCAACTGGAAGGAGCCGAGCTTCCCCGAGCCCATGCAAGCGGGGCTGAACCCCGATGTCTCGATCCGCCCGAAGGGCGTCGTCGAGAAGTGCACCTTCTGCCACCACCGGCTACAGTTGGCGCGGGACCGAGCGAGACTCGAGGGCCGCGTCCTGGCCCCCGGGGACTACGTGCCGGCGTGCGTCGAGAGCTGCCCGGCCGGTGCCATGTACTTCGGCGACTTGGAAGACCCTCAGAGTGAGGTGTCGCGGCTCTCTCGGAGTTCGCGGATCTTCAAGCTACTGGAGGAGCTCGGCACGGAGCCGAAGGTCTCCTACCTGTCGAAAGGAGAGTGGGGTGGCCAGGTTTGAGATCGACCTCGGCGAAGACATTCGCCTCCTGGACCCCATCGCCAGGACCGGCCGCAAATTCTGGATCCTGACTGCCCTGCTGCTGGCTGTCTGGCTCGGAGGGATGATCGGCTGGTTCACTCAGCTGCGCCGGGGCCTGGATGTCACCGGCCTCAATCTCCCGGTCTACTGGGGCCTGTACATCACGAACTTCGTATTCTTCATCGGCATCAGCCACGCCGGTACTCTGATCTCCGCCATCCTCCGCCTGGCGCAGGCCGAATGGCGGCGTGCCATCACCCGGGCGGCGGAAGTCATCACCGTTCTCGTCCTGTTCTTCGGCGTCGGTTGCGTGCTCCTCGATCTGGGTCGGCCGGATCGGGCGATGAACGTCCTCAGGCAC
>JBFGRR010000177.1:0-3931 GCA_041567215.1 Acidimicrobiia bacterium
CGTCCTCACCGGCCGGTCGGCAGCCTCCACGAGGTCGATTCTCTCGAGAACCTCGGCTGCCCGCCGCCTGGCCTCAGCACGGCTGAGGTTGTAGAGGCGGCCGACCATCTCGACGTTCTCGCGCCCGGTCTGGTAATCGTCGACCGCTGCGAACTGCCCGGCGAGGCCGAGCTTCGTCCGCGCGGTGGTCGGATCGGCGATCACGTCGATCCCGGCTACCGACGCCGTCCCCGAGTCGGGTTTCAAAAGGGTGGTCAGAACCCGGATCAATGTCGTCTTGCCGGCGCCGTTCGGCCCGAGCAGTCCATAGATCATGCCGGGCTCGAACTCGAGGCTGACTCCGTCAAGGGCCACGACCGACCCGAATGTCTTGACTACGTTTTCGACCTTCACGATCGACACGGTGCTCTCCAGTTGTTTTCCGACGCGGCGTCGGAGTATGACCATTCGCCTTTCCTAACCGGAATCCGCCCGGTCGGTAACCCGGTTGTGGAGGTAGCCTCTCCGGCATGACCGAACCAGCCGAACTCCGACAGCGCCTCACGCCCCTGCAGTATCGGGTCACCCAGGAAAAGGGCACCGAGCCGCCTTTCACCGGGATTCACTTGAACACCAAGGGTGGTACCTATTCGTGCGTGGTCTGTGGAGCCGAGCTCTTCTCGTCAGAGGCGAAGTACGACTCGGGCTCGGGCTGGCCGAGCTTCTTCGAGCCCGTGTCTCCCGATGCGGTGGCGACGGAGACCGACACGAGCCATGGAATGGTGCGGACCGAGATCGAGTGCAAGGAGTGCGGAGCGCACCTCGGCCACGTCTTCGAGGACGGTCCTCAACCGACCGGTCTGCGCTATTGCGTCAACTCGGCTTCGCTCCGCCACGACGGCTGATCCGCTCCCGGCTCTCCGATTCAGTCGTGGTCGGCGAGCCACTGCTCTTCGACGGCAAGCGCCTCGGGCGACTGCCTGACGACCTTCTTGTCGAACTTGCCGGTTCCCGTCTTGGGAACCTCATCGATGAACAGGATCCGGTCGGGCAGCCACCACTTGGCAACGCGGCCACGCAGGTACTCGGTCAATTCGTCGGCCGTCACGTCGACTCCTCGGCGCGGGACCACGAACGCCACCGGGCGTTCCTGCCACTTGGGGTGGGAGAGGCCCACCACCGTGGCCTCGGCCACGCCGGGGTGTGCCATCAGGGTGTTCTCGAGGTCCAGCGATGAGATCCACTCTCCGCCCGACTTGATGACGTCCTTGGCTCGATCCGTGATCAGGATGTAGCCGTCGGGCGTGATCTTGCAGACGTCGCCCGTCCGCAACCATCCATCCTCGAAGGACTGGGACGACCGTGGATCCCTGAAGTACTCGGCGGCGATCCAGGGACCCCGGATCAGCAACTCGCCGAAGGCCTCGCCGTCGTGCGGCAACTCGCCGCCCGACTCGTCGATGATCTTGATCTGGAGGCCCGGGACCACCCGTCCGGCACTGGAGAGGAGGTCGAGTTGCCGGTCCCAATCCCACGCCTTGGCAGCCGGATCCAGGAGTGCGGCGGCCGCAACAGGGTTCGTCTCCGTCATCCCCCACCCCTGGATCACCCTGATTCCCCGCTCCCTGAAGAACCAATCGATCAAAGCTCTCGGCACAGCCGAGCCTCCGCACAGGAACGCCCTGATCGACGAGAGGTCGGCCTCGGGGTGTTCCATCAAGTGGTGCTGGATTCCCAGCCAGACGGTGGGAACTCCCGCCGAGAAGGTCACCGCTTCGGTGCCGATCATCTCCACTAGCCCCGCCGGGCTGAGATCCGGACCTGGATAGGTGAGCTTTGCGCCCATCGGGACGGCCTGGAACGGATACCCCCACGCTGCGGCATGGAACATGGGCACCACGGGCATGAGGTTGTCGGAGGAGTCGAGAGGCACGTTGGCCAGGTTGCTGATCGTGTGCAGGTAGGTGGAACGCTGCGTGTACGCCACACCCTTCGGGTTGCCGGTGGTTCCCGACGTGTAGCAGTACATGATCGGGGACCGCTCGTCGAGGATCGGCCAGCTGCCATATGGCTCGACGCCGTCGATCAGCTCCTCGTAGGCGATCGCCCCGGGGAGATCGGCGGCGCTGTCACCCATCACGACGAAGTGGTCCACCGTGGGGAGTCTGTCGGCGATGGCGTGAACGAGCGGGACCAGGTCGGGGTCCACGAAGATCGCCCGATCACCGGCATGGTTGACGATGTACTCGAGTTGCTCCGCGTAGAGCCGGATGTTGAGGGTGTGGCAGACCCGTCCGGTGTTGGCCGTCGCCCAGTAGATCTCGTGGTGGCGAACGTTGTTCCAGGCGAATGTTCCGATCGGCTCGCCACGCTGGATCTCTAGTCGGGTTTCGAGCGCGGTGGCGAGGCGGCGGATGCGGCCATCGGTCTCGCCATAGGTGGTCCGAAGAGTGGTTCGGTCATGCTCCCTCGAGACGATCTCCCGATGAGGGTGGTGGCGCACTCCGTGGTCGTACAGGGTGGACATCAAGAGAGGGAAGTCGTCGCTCATGTGCACTGTGGACTCCCATCGATGGCTCGCTTCGGGTCAACGTAATCGACGTGGAAACCGGGTGAGCCGGCATTGGCAGGGTCTCTCAAATCGTGTCCCCAACTACAATTCACCTCGGTGGTGGGGGCGCACGCCCATCTGGGCCCAAAGGCAGAGATGCCGGCGGCACTCGGTGGCTTCGCATCCCCTCCTGTGGCCACTGGCGATGTGTTGGTATCACCGCTCTCGAGCGGGACATCAGACCCGGATCGCGTCGCCCCCACCCCACCTCATACCGGCTCGATGCTCAGGAAGAGCTCGATCTGGCGTCCAAAGAGGCGCCACTGCCATCCGTACTTCTCGAGGAGAGCGTCTCTGGCGTGGGCGGCCTCGTCGGCCGTGAGCACCCTGGCACGGGCCTCTTCGTACGGCCCCGACACGAGGCCGCGGAAGTTGCAGGGGGCAACCCGGACGCTGGGGTTGGCGCTCACTCTCTTCACCTTCCCGGTCTCCGGGAAGGTGCCGACGACGATCGCCCCGTTGGTGGCCGCAAACCACATCGGGGTCGCCACCTCGGCGCCGTTTCCGCGGAAGGTGACGATGCTCACGTAGCGCTCTTGCTCGAGAGACGAGAAGGTCATGGCGGAAGATCGTAACGATCAGGGCCTGCGCGAGTTCGCCAACTCCATCAGATGCGCGGCGCCGTCGCCGAGGACCGAGAAGCGGGGGTCGGCGGTCTGGCCACGATGCCAGCGGATGAAGATCTGCTGGAGCACCGCAGCCAGTTTGTAGGTGCCGAAGACCACGTACCAGTCGATGTTCGACAGGTCCCGGCCCGACAGCCGGCCATATCGGTCGATCGCCTGGCGCCGCGACATGAACCCGGGCACCTCGGTGGGCATCGGCTTGAAGGCCGCGGCCACCTCGTCCTCGTCGTACCAGAAGGCCATCAGCGTTCCGAGGTCCGCGAGAGGATCTCCCCGGGTGCACATGTCCCAGTCGAACACAGCGACACACTCACCGGGGTCCTGCTCAGACAGCGCCATGTTGTCGAGTCGCCAGTCGTTGTGGATCAACGCGGGATTCAACCGAGACGGCAGGTTTTCCCTCAACCAGGCTCCCAGCTCGTCCGCCAGCGAGTTGTCCTCGTGTTTGGCCCGGTCCCAGCGACCGATCCAGCCATCCACCTGGCGCTCGAGGAAACCCTCGGGCCGTCCCAGGTCCCCCAAACCAGCCTCTGCGGGATCCACCGCGTGCAACTCCACCAATGTGTCGATGACCGCCGTAGACAGAGCCCGGTTCGAGGCCTCATCGCGGCCCGACCCGAATACGGCCGGCACGGCGCCCTGAACGACGACACCGTGCTTGCGCTCCATCACGAAGAAGTCCGCTCCGATGACTTCCGGGTCCGGGCAGTAGACG
>JBFGRR010000178.1:0-3905 GCA_041567215.1 Acidimicrobiia bacterium
CCTTCGGGCCGCGCCAGCACCAGGTGGACGATGTTCTCGGTGGCGTCGTGTTCACCGGAGGTGATGAAGCGCTTGACGCCCTCCAGGTGATAGACGTCGTCTTCGACGTGGATCGCCTTCGAGGTGCCTGCGCCAACATCCGATCCGGCATCCGGCTCGGTCAGCACCATGGTCCCTGCCCAGCCGCGCTCCACCATCAGCTGGGCGAGTTTCTTCTGCTCGTCGGTGCCCTCCTCGAACATCACCCTTCCGAAGAGGCCCCCGCCCCCGTAGAAGGTGGCCGTCGGGTTGCCTCCCAACAGCGACTCCTGGGTGGCCCAGAAGACCGAGGGTGGCACCTCCACCCCACCCATCTCCTCGACCAACCCGATCCGGTCCCACCCCTGATCCTGAAGCGCCGCCAGGCTCTTCTTCAGCGAGTCGGGAAGTACCACCTCGCCATCGACGAGGGCGAGAGGTGTGCGGTCGGCTTCCACGAAGGACTCGGCCCATTCTTCTCGGGCGAACCTGTCCACCTCGCGGATGATGTCCCGCGCGGTGTCCTCGTCCATATCGGCCCATTTGCCCTTGCCGAGATACTCGCCGATGCCATGGACCTCGAACATGTTGAACTCGAGGTCTCTCAGGTTGGACCGGAAGTGACCCACGACGCGTCCTTTCCACTCGCTATTTGAATAGACACTCTAATTTGAATCTCCGCTCAATAACAGGGCCTTTAGACCGTCCGGATTCCGACGTTGCGACTACGGTTCGCGGCGTGCGAAACCGAGCCGGGCTGGAGACCCGCGACAAGATCCTCTCCGCTGCGAAGACCGTGCTCGCCGAGCGTGGGCTCGACGGGCTGACGGTCAAAGCCATCTGCGACCGGGCCGGCATCCGGGCCGGCTCCTTCTACAACCTGTTCGACTCCAAGGAGCAGGTGACCCTCACGATCGTCCGCGAGGCGATCACCGCCATCGATCCCGACCCGGACCGCACCGGAACCGACCATGTGCGAGACCTGGTCGAGGCGTACATCACCTTCGTCGAAAGCCAGCCCGAGCTGGCCAAGGTCTACCTCACCATCGCCCTCTCCGGCGGTCTCACCGATGGCAGTCTCACCCAGCGCATCCTCCGGCATCACCAGGAGCGCTTGGACCGCTTCTTCGATGCTCTCCGCAGGGACCGGCCGGACCTCGACGAGTCGGCAGTGAGGGAACGAAGCGAAGCGCTGGTGGCGGCACTCAACGGCTACGCCTTCCACGAGGTCCTCGATCCGAAGTTCGACTTCGCCGGCCACGCCCGCCGCCTGCTGTCGATGGAACCCGCCCCCTGACGGAACCCACCCTTAAGGTGCGTTCCATGGAGTACGCACTGATGACGGAGCCGCAGATAGGCGGCACCTACGACCAGATCCTCGAGGCCGCACTCTGGGCCGAGCGCCAGGGCATGGTGTCCTTCGCCCGTTCGGACCACTACTACTCGAGCCGGGAACCACGCCCCGATGCCACCGATGCCTTCGCCACGCTGGCGGGCCTCGCCAGGGAGACCACTTCGATCAGACTCACGGTGCTGGTGACGCCGATCACCTTCCGGCATCCGGCGGTGATCGCCAAGACCGCAGCCACCATCGACCAGATGTCCGGCGGAAGGCTCGACCTCGGAGTCGGGACCGGGTGGATGGACCTCGAACACGAGGTGTTCGGGCTCTCCTTCCCCAGCTGGAAGGAGCGATTCGAGCGGCTCACCGAGGCCCTCCCCTACCTGGACGCAGCGTTCAACGGCGGCGCCTTCGAAGGAGTCCACTATCAGATCGAGGCCGACGCCCGCCCCCGGCCCGCCGGTATCCGCATCATCGTGGGTGGGTCGGGCCCTTCGAAGACGCCCCGGCTGGCCGGTGTTCATGCCGACGAGTACAACCTCTTCGTGGCACCGCCCGAGACCATCGCCCCGAAGGTGGCCGTGATGCGGGACGCCGCCAGGGAAGCGGGAAGGCACAGCTCAGAGGTGACGGTGTCGGTGATGGGCCCGGTGCTGACCGGACCCGACGACGCCGCCTACCGGTTGGCCCTCTCGGGCTGGGCCGCCAAACGAGACAAGACCGAAACGGAGGCAGAGGCGCGCCTTGCCGAATTGGGCATACCTCACGGTCCCCCCGACCAGGTGGCAGCGCACATGGCGGCTCTCGAAGAGGTCGGCGTATCACGCTTCTACCTCCAGTGGCTGGACCTAGACGACATGGAGGGGCTCGCCTCCATGTGGGCAGGCATCTAGGACAGATCTCCCCAGACCGCAGCGGTGGACTGCTCGAGGTCGTCCAGCGAGATCCTGAAAACGGTGTCCGGAGTGCCACCGCCCGCCCAGAGTTCGTCGTACCGGCGAAGAGAGTTGTCTGCAAAGACCCGCAGAGAGTGACCGAAGGGCGGTGTGCCGCCGGCAACGTATCCGGTGGCCGCCTTGGCCTCATCCAGGCCGGCCCGAACCGCATCAAGGCCCCCACCCATCTCGGCGAGAGCCGCGGCATCCAGACGCCGGTCACCGGGCACGAGCGCCAACACGGGTTCCCGTCGCCCGTCGGCGAATTCGACCACGAAGACCAGCGACTTGATGATGGCAGCGACCGGGCAGCCGATGGCGGCGGCAGCAGCCTCGGCTGTCTTCGTGTGCTCGGGAAACCGGCGCACCTCGAGTTCGATGCCCAACCGCTTGGCGGCCTCACGAAGCCGCTGGGACGACTCCGGTATCACGGCGCCGGAAGCTCGAACCAGAACACGCTGCTGGCGGCTTCGGGCGCGATGGCGGAAGCGACTGACCGCGGCGACTGTGCAGCCGTCACCCCCTCAGCCGGCGTCCCTGCCGTACTCCAGGTGTGCATCGGGCGGACCCTAATCCCGAACCACCCGTGCTCAGGTGACCGTGACCGGTTGTCGGGGGCCCGGGGTAGCCTGGCCGGGTTCCGAGAAACCGGAGATCCCAGTGAAACTCGCCAAGTCCGCCGCCCTGTTGCTGGTGCTCGCCGCCTGCGCTGCACCTGCCGAGACCATCGACACCACAGACACCACGGCGGTCGCGCCGCCTTCCAGCACGACCACCCAGGCAGCTCAGCCGGTGGCCTTCGCGTATCGCTACCAGCCAGACTCACAACTCGCCTATCGGGTCCAGGTGGAGCAGGAGATCGCCATCGCGGCCGAAGGCGACACCGATGCCATCGGCGCCGGTGAACTTCCCCTCGACGGTCAGGTGAGCACAGCCGTCGAGACGATCATGTCCTATCAGGCCTTCGCCGGACCTATCGACGGCACCACCGAACTGGTGATCACCGCGTCGTTCGAAGACGTCTCCGTGTCCGGGACGATGAACGGCGAGCCGTTCTCTCCTTCCGAGGATGACCTTGGATTCAGTTCCATACCGCCCATCGATGCGACGTTCATCGTCGACGAGACCGGCAAGATCATCAGCAGTTCACTGGACAGCCTCGGAGCCATGTTCGGTGGAGGGGTGGAGTCGTTGCAGGGACTCGGACAGGACAGCCTGAGCCGGCCCCTCGGACCGCGCTTCCCGGAAGGCGACCTGGAGGTAGGGGACACGTGGACGAACGAAGAGACCATCGACGGCCCCAGCGGGCCCATCACCAGCCGGTCCACCCATTCTGTGATCCGTGTCGAAGAGGTGGATGGCATCGACACCTACGTCATCGAGACCGTCACCCAGGCCGATCCGTTCGAGATCGACCTCACCGAGATCTTCCGGGCGATGTTCCAGGGAATGATGAGCTTCGAAGGTGGCGACGACCAAGAAGAACTCGAATCCGTGCTCGAACAACTCGAGTTCCGCATCGCCGTCGCCCCGTCCGAGGCCACCGCGACCACGTGGTTCGACGCTTTGGCCGGGCAGGTCCAGAGGGCGGTGATGGAGACATCGGTGAC
>JBFGRR010000179.1:0-3872 GCA_041567215.1 Acidimicrobiia bacterium
CATGCTGGCGCTGATCGAGCAGTACCCGGGCCAGTTCCCGAGTTCCCTCGAACAGCTCCCCAACCCGAGCCTCGAGGACATCATCGAGAACCCGTTCAACGCCGGGTTCACCTATCAGCGCCAGCAATGCCAGCGGTGCCACGTCGGCATCAAGGGTCGCCAGGTTCGCGGCGACTACCGCGGTATGGGTTGCTCGTCCTGCCACATCCCGTATTCCAATGAGGGCATCTACGAAGGGAACGACCCCACCATCTCGAAGCAGGAGCCCGGCAAACTGCTCACCCACCGGATGGTTGGCAGCAGAGAAGCTCTCGGCGGGATCCCGACAGAGACCTGCGTGACATGCCACAACCGCGGCAAGCGCATCGGTGTCACGTTCCAGGGCCTGATGGAGTTCCCGTACGGAACACCCTTCACGGAGGCAGGCGAGGGCCAGCCCGCGCTGCACACCAAGAAGTACCTCTACATTCAGGACGACCTGCACCACCAGCGCGAGAGCCGCCCGGGCAACCCAGAAGGCGGGATGCTGTGCCAGGACTGCCACACCAGCATCGAGATGCACGGCGACGGGAACATCTTCGGAACCACCCTCGCCCAGGTGGAGATCGAGTGCGCCGACTGCCACGGCACCCCGAGCGCGTATCCGTGGGAGCTGCCGATCGGATATCAGGAGGAGTTCGGTCGGGAACTGGGGAGCGCGCCTCGCGGGCTGACCGACCAGCTCTTGCCCTTCCAGGGATTCGGGACCGTTTACCCGGCGGAGGACGGCTACCTCTTGACCACCCGCGGCAACCCGTTCGGCAACGTCGTGCTCAGTGGGGAGAGTGTGATCGTGCACTCGGCGACCGGTCTCGACTTCGAGGTCCCCCTGCTCAAGAAGCTCCAAGAGGACGACACGTGGAAGTCGGAGGCCTCCGAGGTGTCGATGGAGTCGGTCGGCGAACACATCGATGAACTCGAGTGCTATGCATGCCACTCCGATTGGGCACCCCAGTGTTACGGCTGCCACGTGAAGGCCTCGTACGAGGGCGGTGGAGAGTCGACCGACTGGGTCCAGATCGGCAACACCCGGTTCCCCGACGGCCTGACGATCGCGGAATACCCGGACCGGGCCACCGAGGCCATCACTTCCCCGGGCGTGGTTTTTGGCACTTCACCCGGCGAGTCCCCGGGGGCGGTCAACGAGTCCCGCTCCTACCTCCGCTGGGAGGAACCGATCCTCGGGATCAACGGTGAAGGGCGGGTCTCGCCGCTCATGCCGGGTTGTCAGGTGATCAAGACGGTGGTCGGACCGGACGGCGAACTGCTCCTCCACAACGCAGTGGGTCGCGCCCCAGAAAGCGAGGGCGGTGCTCTAGCGATAGACATGGCCCCGGTGCAGCCACATTCGGCGACGAGGGTGGCGCGGACTTGTGCCAGCTGCCACAGCGATCCCAAGGCCCTCGGCTATGGAATCCAGGACGGGCGATACCAGCGCAGGTACCCCGAGAACATCATCGTCGACCTGGAGACCCCCGAAGGCGAGATCTGGGCGGACTCTGCGCAGGTTCAGATCGCAGCGATTCCCGAACTCGACATCGACTTCAGCCAGATCGTCAGCCGTGATGGGACGCAGCTCCAGATAGTCGGGTCGCACTGGCCGGACTCCAGGCCGCTCGACCAGGACCAGCGTGAGCGGATGGAACGCACCGGGGTGTGCATGGGTTGTCACCGCAACATGGCTTCACCCGACTTCTGGCAGCAGGAGGTGGTGGCCAAGTACGGGGTCGTCGTGACCGACGACGAGCACATCGAGACCATGGACCAGGTCCTCAAGGATGCCGTCTCCGCCGCCGCAGCGCCGGACGCAGGCGCAACTCCGACGACCACCGCGCCCGACACCCCGGTGGCTGCTCCGCCTGCCGAAGACGACGGAGGCCTTGGCGCCGGGTGGATCGTATTCGGTGTCCTGGCTCTGCTGGCCTTCGGAATCACCGCCGGGATGTTCGGAAGGCCGCTCGTCGAGTACGCACAGGAGTGGCGGAAGCAGCGGTCGGCCAGCTAGCCCGCCTCTGGCGCACCTGTCGGGTCAAGCCTCGTAGAGCATGTCGATGTAGCGCTCCAGCAGATCGTTCACCATCGAGCGGACCGGCACCGTCGCTGCCAGGCCGTAGACCGGGGCCATCCCTTCCGCCTTGCCCGGATCCCCCGAAACCGAGGCCACCGCGTTCTTCAGATCGGCAACGAAGCGATCGGCCACACCTGGCTGGGTGTGGCGCAGCGTCACGGCGATGTGGACGGCCGGAGGGTTGTGGAGACCGTTGAGCGACCATCCCGCCTGGCGCATCTTCTCCATCACCCGATAGACATCGACCGAGTCAGACCGGAAGGCGATCACCCAGAGCGGGTCGCCGATCACCTCGAGTTCGGGGATCGAGCCGATACCCGATCGAATCCGGGCACCGGTCTCCAAGATCTGCCCGGTGGCTTCCAGATAGCCGGACTCACCGATCGAGACCATCGCAGCCCAAGCACCAGCCGACAGAGCGCCCGGGCGGCTCCCGGCCAGGGTCGGCGAGAAGTAGAGGCCCCCCGGCCAATCGGCGGCCGTGAAGTACTGGTGTCGCCTCAACTCACGCGACCTGTAGAGAACCACCGACGTCCCCTTGGGCGCATACCCGTACTTGTGGGTGTCCACCGACATCGAGGTGACGCCGCGCACCCGGAAGTCGAATGGTGGAATCGGGTATCCGAGCTTCTCGGCCCACGGCAGCACGAATCCGCCCAGACAGGCGTCGGTGTGGAATCCAATCCCCCGCTCGGCCGCGAGGGCCGCCAGTGCCCCGATCGGATCGATCGCACCGTGAGGGAATGAGGGAGCCGAGCCGACGATCAGAATCGTGTTGTCCCCGACTGCATCTGCGACAGCCGTGATGTCTGCGCGGGAGTTCTCGTCCACGGAGGTCCTGATCAGTTTCACGCCGAAGTAGGCGGCGGCCTTGTCGAACGCGGTGTGAGCCGTCACCGGTGCAACCATCTCGGGCTTCCGCAACCCGGCACGGTCCCTATGGGCCTTCACCGCCAGGAGGATCGATTCGGTTCCTCCCGAGGTGACGGTGCCGCAGATGCCTTCCTCGCCGGGGCCGAGCATCGAAGCAGTCATCGCCACGATCTCCGCCTCGAACTTCGCAGCCGAAGGCCAGATGTCGGAGTGGAGTGGATTCACCTGCGAGTTGATCGACAAGACCCTGTCGAGGAACGCGAGGTGCTCGCGGTCACCGTGATAGACGGCTCCCGAGACCAGGCCGTCGCGCCAGGCATCGGTCTCGCGGGCCGCCATCGACTCCATCTCGGCGAGGATCTCCCCGCGTTCGACTCCGCTCGCCGGGATGCTCGTGAACGACCTGGAATCTCGATAGGGCTTGATCTCGTCACGAAGCCCGTCGAGCATCGACTCGTATTCGCTGCCGACCCGCCTCTTCACCGCGGGGATTTTCTCGACAGCCCGAAACAGGGCCGAGGCCACGGGCCTGGGAAGGCGACCGAGCGGTCCCCGAAGGAGTTTCTCAAGATCCATGGTCACTCCTCCTGTTGAGGCGGCGGTGGATGCCCTTGTTCGCCTTGTAGATGTCCACGAACACGTCGAACCGCTCGTCGTAGAGGGCGGCTGTTGCGCCGTCCGGTCCATGGGTATCGGCTATCTCGACCCTGTCCGGGATGTCCTCGACCGTGAGCCATCCAAGCGACACGCCGGCGAGGAGGGCCGCTCCCTTGGCGTTGACCAGGATCGGGTCGGCCATCCGGTGAACCGTCCGACCCAGCACGTCGGCGTGGATCCGGCACCAGACCTCGGAGTTGGCACCACCGCCCACCATACGGATCCCGTCGATGCG
>JBFGRR010000180.1:0-3872 GCA_041567215.1 Acidimicrobiia bacterium
ACACGGGTGAACGTCCCGGGAGTCTCGGAGTCGATGGAGGGGGCTTACCGTCCCGGCCATTTCGAGGGCGTCGCGACGGTGGTGGCCAAGCTCTTCGCCGGGGTGCACCCGGACCGGGCCCTGTTCGGGCGAAAGGACGCCCAGCAACTCTCTCTGATCAGGCGAATGGCGACGGATCTTCGGTTCCCGGTCGAGATCATCGGCGGTTCGACAGTGAGGGAGCCAGACGGCCTGGCGCTGAGCAGCCGGAATGTCTTCCTGGCACCCCAGGATCGTGAGGTTGCGCTGGGGATCAGCCGGGGACTGTTCGCGGCCGCCGACCTGGTCGAACAGGGTGTCGTGGACTCCGCCGCCCTCGTCGGGGCGGTCAGGTCGGCGTCGCCTCGAGTCGACTTCGAGTACCTCCAACTCGCCTCCCAGGACGGTGCCGCGCCGATCGACCGACTCGATGGACCCGCTTTCCTGGCGGCAGCGGCCCGGGTGGGTGGGGTCCGGTTGATCGACAACGTGATGATCGATGGAGACGGTTCCATCGACAGGGGACAGCGGCTCGCCGAGCCGAGTGTGATCCACGAGAGGGGCTGATTTGCTGTTCGTGGCGGACATCGGGAACTCCAGCACCATCACCGGCGTGTTCGAGGGAGAGAGACTGATGGATCGGTGGGAACTGTCCACGACCGAGAGGACTCCGGACGAGTACCGGCTGTTGCTCTCGAACCTGCTCCACCGGTATCAGGGAAAGCTGACCGGGGCCGCCATCTCCAGCGTCGTGCCGCAGGTTGCCGGGTTCATCCGCGTTGCCCTCGACGGCCTGATCTCCGGCCCGGCCGTGGTGGTCGGCCCGGGCACCAAGACGGGAATGGCGATACGAATCGACAATCCACGTGAGGTCGGTGCCGATCGCATCGCCAATGCCCTCGGAGCGATGGACCGATTCGGCGCACCGGTCATCGCGGTCGATTTCGGCACCGCCACCACTCTCGATGTCGTAGACGCCAACGGTGCGTACCTGGGCGGGATCATCGCCCCCGGGGTGCGCATCTCGGCCGACGCTCTCGTTCACGCCACTTCGGCCCTGCGCCGGGTCGATGTGGAGCGCCCGAAGCACGTGGTAGGCAAGAGCACCGTCGAGGCGATCCAGAGCGGCCTCGTGTACGGATTCGCCGGCCTGGTCGATGGCGTCGTCCTGAGAGTCATGGAGGAGACCGGCTTCACCGACGTCCCCGTCGTGGCAACCGGGGGCCTGTCGGCGGTGCTGGCTCCCGTGTCTCGAACCATCACCCACGTCGACGCGGATCTGACCCTCCACGGCCTCCGCATCGTGTTCGAGAGGAACTCGATTTGATCTGCCAACCCGCGAAGTCCACAGTCTCCCCCTGCTCATGACTTCAGAAGACCATCCCCTCATCGCTGCTCGCGCCGCCAAGGTGGCTGCTCTGCGGGAGGCGGGCGTCGACCCGTATCCGGTCCGATACGAGCGCTCTCACCTTGCCGCCGAACTGCACGCTGTCCACGGCGGCCTGGAGCCCGGCGTCGAGACGGAGGTGGACGTCTCGGTGGCGGGAAGGGTCATGCTGCACCGCAGCTTCGGCAAGCTGATGTTTGCGACGATCGAGGATGGGAGCGGGACCATTCAGCTCTTCGTGGCTGCGGCCGACCTCGACGAGGCAGAGCTGGCCCGGTTTGCGGACCTGGACGCCGGGGACTGGGTCGGAGCCGAAGGAACCGTCATGACCACCAAGAAAGGCGAGCTGAGCGTCAGGGTTCGGTCGTTCCACCTCCTCGCAAAAGCGATCCGCCCGCTGCCCGAGAAGTGGCATGGCCTCCAGGACGTGGAGCAGCGTTCACGGCGCCGCTACCTCGACCTGATGATGAACTCGGAGGCGAGGGCGCTGGCGATCCTCCGCTCCAAAGTGGTTTCGGAACTGCGCCGCCAGTTCGAGTCGAGGGGATACCTCGAAGTCGAGACACCGATCCTCCAGAGCGAGGCCGGCGGCGCCCTTGCGAAGCCGTTCGCCACCCACCACAACGCTCTCGACATCCCCATGTACCTGAGGATCGCCACCGAGCTCCACCTGAAGAGGCTGGTGGTCGGTGGTCTCGAACGCGTCTTCGAGATCGGACGGATCTTCCGCAACGAGGGTGTCGACTCGACCCACAACCCCGAGTTCACGATGCTCGAGTCCTACGAGGCCCTGGCCGACTACACCGACATCATGCGGCTCGTGGAGGAGGTTATTCCCGCGGTTGCCGTTGCCGCCATCGGCTCGACCGCGATCGAATACAAGGATCGTGCCCTCGATCTGGCACCGCCCTACCGGAGGGCACGGATGGTGGACATGGTGGCCGGCGTCCTCGGCCAGCCGGTGGACGTGAATGCGCCC
This sequence comes from Acidimicrobiia bacterium, assembly GCA_041567215.1. Classification (GTDB taxonomy): domain Bacteria; phylum Actinomycetota; class Acidimicrobiia; order Spongiisociales; family ZC4RG35; genus JBFGRR01. Next base: position 2,385 of record JBFGRR010000180.1, read on the forward strand.
GCAGCCGATCTCCGTGCGCTCGCCGAGGCGCGTGGCGTGGGCACCGACCCCGCGTGGGGTTCCGGCAAGATCATCGAGGCGTTGTTCGACGAGCTGGTGCAGCCGGATATCTGGGAGCCGACCTTCGTCCTCGATCACCCGGTGGAGATCTCGCCGCTGGCCAGGGTGCATCGGGACAGCCCTGGACTGACCGAGCGCTTCGAGCTCTTCATCGCCGGTCAGGAGTACGCCAACGCGTTCTCGGAGCTCAACGATCCCGAGGACCAGAGGCGGCGGTTCGAGGCGCAGGCACGGGCGAAGGCAGCGGGCGACGAGGACGCCCACGGCATCGACGAGGACTACATCATGGCGCTCGAGTACGGGCTTCCCCCCACCGGTGGGCTGGGGATCGGTGTGGATCGGCTGGTGATGCTCCTCGCAGACCAGGCTCACATCCGCGAGGTGATTCTCTTCCCCACGATGCGGCCCGAGGCCTGATCAGAACGGTCATTGTCTGCGGCTCCGATCTGCCGACAGGATCGTCGATGGGTTCCGATAGAGCCGCCACGGTCCACTCTGCTCTCGCCGATGTCGAGGCCGAGAAGCGGCGCGCTCTCGACGGCCTCTCCTGGCTGGCGATCTCCGAAGGCGGGCTCGCCGATTTCAACCGGGAGCTGTCGGCGATCCTTCGGACCAGCCCGCCATTCGATCTGCACAGACTCCACGCCCTCGCCGCCGTCCGGCATGCCGGGCTCCCCGTCTTCGGCGGTGCTCCCGCGCGGTCCGAGGCGGGATGGATGTTCATGCCTGAAGGGGACCCGGTCCTCTGTGAGGCCGGAGAGGCGCACGCGGTGACCGTCTGCGGGGCTCGGGTCTTCGGGTTCGACCTCGATCCCAATCTCTTCGATTCTCTGACACTGGGCAGGGTCGAGGAGGCTGCTGTCGTTCAGAGACGGATCCTCGCGAAGAGGGCGGAGCTGGACGGCGTCGCCGCACGACTGGAGCAGAGCGTGCTGAGGCTCGGCCTGAAAGAGGCGGGCCTTCGGTCCGAACTGTCCGAATTGGAGCAGGCGGATCAGGCCGGTTCGGAAGTCATCTGGCAGGAGATGGCGCTCGAGGCGGTTCGAGGGACCGTGCGAGGACCCATACAGCAGTCGCTGGCCAGGTTTCTGGGAGTCGAGGGTCGCGTCGCCGATTGACCTGACGGTCTAGCAAGTTGGTCCATTCCGAAGTCGGCTCAGAGCAGAGACCCCTGCCAGAGGCGGCGAGCCCGCCGGTAGACCGATACGAGAATCATCCCACCCACTCGGGATAGGCGATGAAGAGGAGAGCGACCGGAATCAACATCGAAGCGGCGAGCACCAGCCACGCTCCGATCGTGCGGGGGTTGGTTCCGTCGAACGAGGCCAATTCGGTGAGCCCAGCGTCCACGGAAGCAGCGATTCGCCAGAGGACGGCAAACGCAAGGGCACCCAGCCCCGCCATGTAGACCACACCAACGGCTCCCAG
>JBFGRR010000181.1:0-3834 GCA_041567215.1 Acidimicrobiia bacterium
CCCTTGGTGGCGAAGAGGCAGGTGTACAACTTGCCTTCCGCCGACAGTCTGGCCCGCGTGCAGTCCCCGCAGAACGGTTGGGTCACCGACGAGATCACACCGATCTCGCCCCCGCCGTCGACATACCGGTAGCGCTGGGCGACCTCACCGGTGTAGTTGGCCTCGATCGGCTCGAGGGGGAACACGGCGTTGATCTGTCCGACCACTTCCTTCGAGGGGACCACATCGTCCAGACACCACCCGTTGGTGGTTCCGACGTCCATGTACTCGATGAACCGGAGGATGTGGCCGGTGCCGCGGAAGTGCCTGGCCATGGAGACGATCGAACCGTCGTTGACCCCCCTCTTGACCACCATGTTGACCTTGACGGGTTTGAGCCCGGCCGCAGCTGCCGCCTCGATCCCGTCCAGCACCTCCTGGACGGGAAAGCCGACATCGTTCATGGCCATGAAGACGGCGTCGTCCATCGAGTCGAGACTGACCGTCACGCGGTCCAATCCGGCTGCGGCGAGGCTCTCAGCCTTGCGAGCGAGCAGGGCGCCGTTGGTGGTGAGCGTCAGATCGTCGATGCCGTCCACCGCGGCGATCATGCCTACCAACTCCTCGACCCCGCGCCGCAGGAGCGGTTCTCCGCCGGTGATGCGGATCTTGTTCACCCCCTTGTCGCCGAAGAGCCGGACCAGCCTGGTGATCTCGTCGAAGCCGAGGAGGAGGTCTCTTTCGAGGAACTCGTAGTCGCGACTGAAGATCTCCTTGGGCATGCAGTAGGTGCAGCGGAAGTTGCATCGATCCGTGATGGAGATCCGCAAGTCCCTCACGGGCCGCGCCAGGAGATCGTTGAGGCCGTCGCTCACCGGCATGACGGTAATCCGGGTTGTCGGCAAGATACAGGGCGGGCATAGACTCGACCGATACGCCGTTGAGAGATGTACATGTTCAGAAGAAGAATCAAACCGACAAAGCTCCAATCCGCCCAGCAACTCGAAGACCTCGTTCGTTCCGGGACACCCGTGCTCGTGGACTTCTGGCAGCAGGGCTGCCAGCCCTGCCGGGTCATGGACGGAATCGTCAAGGAACTCGCCGAGGAGTTCGACGGCCGGGCCCACGTGGTCATGGCGAACGCCGCCGAGGCCCCCGACACCTTCCAGAAGTACAAGGTGCGCTCCACCCCCACGTTCGTCGTGTTCACGGCCAAAGAGGGGTCCAACACCCTCACCCAGCGGTTCCGCGCCTCGGGGTTGGTGAAGAAGGACGCACTCACCCGGGCTTTGGAGAGCGCCGGAGCAGCCAAGTAACAACGCCCGAAACTCGCGCGGATTCTCGGACACACCCCGGGTGCGGGCGTTACCATCATCGGAAGGGCGCAGAGGTGTCGGCTGAGGGCGGACCTCCATCAGCCGAGGATCACCTCGTGATCCAGAAGGGGGTCGGCGGGTTGGACCCGCCGGCCCTTTTCGTGAGGTCATTCCCGGGGCCCGCTAGACGGGTTCCCCCGAAATGAGCCAGGCGCCGATACCCGCCGCCACCCCGACACCGAGGACCACCATCCCCACCCAGGGAATCAACTGAACCAGCACCAGCGCGGTCAACCCGAGCAGGAATGCAGCCTGCAGCGAGCGGGAACCCGGCAACAGACCCCCGAGTGCGGCGGCGACCGGTACCGGCGCCACCATCACCGCCACGAACAGCAGGCCCAGGGCGGCGAGAACCACCGGTACCAGCACCAGGGCGAGCGGCAGGCCCGCCTCCGGCGGGCTGACCGATACGACCAGGGCCACCAGGCCACCGAGCAGGGCGGGCGCAGCCATCACCCCCAACCCCCATCCAAACGACGCCAACGGGCGTCGCGTCGCGGCGATGACCGCACCCTCGCTGCGGTGCGGCGTCGCCCAGATGACCGTCAGGCCGAGGATCGCCGCCCCCGCCACGGCGAGGACCCGGACGAGTAGGAACATGCCCCTCACCCGCACGTTGGTGGGCAAGGGCTTGCGGTGGATCAGCGCACCTTCGACGGTGGATGCCTCGTCGATGCTCGCATCCCGATCGGAGCGATAGGCGAGGTCGCCGCCGACTCGAGCCGATCCGCCGATCACCAGATCTCGCACGGTGACCTCCACGTTGCGGGCCACCGATCCATCGAAGGTCGTACTGCGCTGCTGCCCTTCGAAGTCCCGCCCGATCTCCCCGGACACCGCCGCCCTCCACGACCAGGCGAGCAGATCCCGGCCGATGCTCGAACCGGGATCGGTGCGCACTTCCCGGGCTCCGGCGAACACATCGCCGCCGACGATGCCTTCGATGATCACGCTGCTGGCCGCGGCTCGAACCGAGCCGCCCACCTCGCCGGCGATGACCACCTTCCCGGTGAGGGCCACGACATCTCCCGTGACCGTTCCGGTCACTCTTATCTCCTTGTAGGCGACGGCGAACAGGTCGCCTTCGACGCGGCCATCGACCTGCACGACGTTGCCTGCCGCATAGAGATCCTCGTTGACGACGTCTTCTTCGCGGATCAGGACCAGGTTGGACTGCACTCGCTCTGCCCGCGCCGGCGCAGCGGGAAACAGCACCAGTCCGAGGGCGACGAGCAGGAGTCCGGCGACGGCTGCGCTAGAGCGGGAGTGCATCGGCTGCGATTTGTAGCAGCGGTGCCGGTATGAGCCCCAGCACCACCGTGACCGCAGTCGCGATCCAGAGAACCGTCCGGGTGTTGCCGGACGGGGCAGCCATCTCGGCGTCTTCCGGTTCCTGCATGTACATGACGACGATCACCCGCAGGTAGAGGAAAAAGGCGACCACGGATGCCAGGAGGGCGACGATCACCAGCCACTCCAGACCTCCCTGCCAGGCGTCCTGGAAGACGCCGAACTTGGCGACGAAGCCCGAGGTGAGAGGAAGACCGGCCATGCCGAGCAGGAGCACCGTGAAGGCGGCGGCCAGGAATGGCTGCCGCTTGGAGAGGCCTGCGTACGCCGGGAGCGCAGACCGTGAGGCGTCGGCTCCACCGACGGCCGCAACCACCGCGAATGCCCCCACCAACTGGACGGTGTAGACGCCGACGTAGAACCAGATCGCCGGCGCTGCCGCGCTACCGGCAGCCACCCCCGTGAGGATGAAACCGGCGTGGGCGACACCGGAGTAGGCCAGAAGGCGCCGCACGTCGTCCTGGACGATGGCGACCACCGAGCCGAGGACCATGGAGAGAGCAGCGAGCCCGGCGACGATCGGGGCCCAGTCCTCGGAGAGCTGTGGCACCGCCGAGAAGAGGATCCGCATCATGGCCGCGAACCCGCCGATCTTCGCCACTGCGGCCATGTAGCCGACCAGGCCGGCAGGGGCACCCTGATAGACGTCCGGCGCCCAGGAGTGGAACGGGGCAGCCGAGACCTTGAATGCGAGACCCACGATCAACAGCGCCACCCCGATGAGGAGGATCGCCGGCTTGGTGAACACGACCTGGGTGAAGAGCCCCTGGATCTGGAGGACGTTGAGCAGTCCGGTGGCGGCGAACACGAGGGCTGCGCCGTAGATGAAGACGGCCGACGCCACCGAGCCCAATAGGAAGTACTTGATGGCGGCTTCATCTGAGTCGATGCGCTCCCTGGTGCTCCCGGCGAGCACGTAGAGCGATATCGAGCCGACCTCGAGGCCGAGGAACATCATCACGAGGTGGACGGAAGAAGCCATCAGGGCGAAACCGGTCGTTGCGAGCAGAACCAACGCCAGAGCCTCGGCCGCCCTGCGGCCCAGCTTCTCGAAGAGATTCCAGCCCGATGCGATCCCCAGCGAGGTGACGGCCAGCAGCACGAACCTGGCCAGGACCGAGCTGTGATC
>JBFGRR010000182.1:0-3812 GCA_041567215.1 Acidimicrobiia bacterium
ACAGCAGCCTCGCAGCGGCTCCGCCGCACCTGCGCCTTCGTTCGGCAGTGCCCGATCGGCAGATTCGCCAAGCAGCGGCGGCCATCTGTGAAGACATCCGCACCGGTGGTGATGCTGCCGCCGCCCTTGCCGCCAACAAGCACGGTGGCGGCTTCCGGAGGGTCCCCGACTCGGAACTCGAGATGGCGGCCGAACGCGCCGATCCGGATCTCGTCCGTGCCATCGAGGAGTCGATCCGGGCGGTACGCGCGTTCCACCAAACCCAGGTGCCGGACGACCAGGCCACCTCGCCCACACCGGGCGTGGAGATAACCCGGCGCTGGGCTCCGCTGCAGCGGGTGGGCGCCTACGTGCCCGGAGGCAAAGCCGCCTATCCGTCCACGGCGATCATGACAGTCGTGCCCGCATTGGTCGCAGGGGTCCGGGAGGTGGTGGTGGTGAGCCCGGCGGGTCGAGACGGCGACATGTCACCTGCTCTCCTGGCGGCATGTGCCCTCACGGGGGCTACCGAGGTCTGGGCGATGGGTGGAGCCCAGGCGGTCGCAGCCCTCGCCTACGGCACCGAGAGCCTGAAGCGAGTCCAGAAGATCGTGGGCCCCGGGAATGCGTGGGTGACCGCGGCCAAACTCGCCGTGTACGGCGACTGCGCCATCGATCTTCCGGCGGGGCCGTCGGAGGTCCTGGTGCTAGCAGACGCGACCGCCGATCCCCGCCTGGTGGCCGCCGACCTGCTCTGCCAGGCGGAGCATGGACCGGATTCGCCGGCTTTGTTTTTGACGACCGACCCGACCCTCCCCGAGCGGGTCGAGGAGGAGATCGAACGCTTGCTTCCCGAACTGGAGAGAGCTCCGATCCTGGAACAGGCTCTCACCGGTCACGGTTGGGCGCTGGTTGCCCCGAACCTCGAAGCGGCGATCGGGTTCGCCAATGAGTACGCAGGCGAGCACGTGACGATCATGACCGAAGATCCCGAACTGACGGCCAAAGCCGTCACCGCCGCCGGGTCGGTCTACATCGGCCGATGGTCCCCCGAATCGGCCGGAGACTACGCAACGGGCGCAAACCACGTCCTTCCCACCGGAGGACTGGCGGCGGCACACGGACCGCTGTCGGTCGAGGATTTCGGTTCCTGGAGGCAGGAACAGCGGCTCACCCGCGGCGGGCTCTCCTCGCTCCTCGGCACCATTTCCTGCCTAGCCGATGCAGAGGGGTTCACCGCCCACCGGCTGGCTGCAGAGCTGCGATTCGAAACGGAGGACACATGAACCGGCGAGCGACGGAATCGCGCCAGACGTTCGAGACAACCGTGGATGTCACCCTCGACCTGGACGGCAGCGGCAACGCGACCATCGACACCGGTGTGGGCTTCTTCGACCACCTGCTCACGTCTCTGGCCCACCACGGACTGCTCGACCTCGAGGTCAACACGAAGGGCGACCTCGAGGTCGATGATCACCACACGGTCGAAGACACCGCCCTGGTTCTCGGGCAGGCCCTCGCCGTCGCTCTGGGCGATCGGTCGGGTATCCGGCGCTTCGGGAACGCAACGGTCCCCATGGACGAGGCGGTAGCCACCGCGGTGATCGACGTCGGCGGCCGCCCCTACGCCGTGATCGATCTCCCGCTGACCCAGCCTGCGATCGGCAACCTCTCGACACAGAACATCCCTCACGCTCTGGAGGCCTTCGCACGCAGCGCCGGAGCGACGCTTCACCTCACGGCAAGCGGTCGCAACGACCATCACATCGCCGAGGCGGCATTCAAGGCGCTCGCGCTCGCTCTCAGGGACGCCGTGGCGGTAGATCCGAGGCGTACCGGCATGGCCTCGACGAAGGGCAGGGCTTGAACCGCCGGCCCCGCATCGCGGTGGTCGATCACGGGGCGGGAAACCTCGTGTCGATCTCCCAAGCGCTGACCCGTGTCGGTGCCGAGCCTTCCGTCGTGCAGACGCCGGCGGATCTGCGGGAGTCGGAAGCCATCGTGCTCCCTGGTGTCGGCTCGACGGCGGCGGTGATGGAGGGCATCAGGTCATCGGGCTTCGAGGCTCCGCTGAAGGACTCACCGTTGCCGCTGCTGGGCATCTGCGTGGGGATGCAGGTGCTCTTCGAGGGCAGCGACGAGGACGGGGCGACTTGCCTCGGTCTGATCCCGGGCGTGGTGCGGCCCCTCGGCAACGCTCCCATGCTGCCGCACATCGGATGGAACACCGTCACTCCCGCCCGGCCCGACCCTCTGGTCACCGGCGCCGATGAGACCTACTACTTCGTGCACTCCTTCGCCCCGGTTCCCGAAGACGCCGACACCCGACTCGCCACCACCGAATACGGGTCGGTGTTCGTGTCGATGATTCGCTCTGGTCGTCTGGCCGGCACACAGTTCCACCCGGAGCGATCCGGGGCCAACGGGCTCGCTCTCCTGGGCCGGTTCGTGCAACAGGTGGTGCAGGATGCTGCTTAAGCGGGTGATTCCCTGCCTCGACGTGGACAACGGCCGGGTCGTCAAAGGTGTCAACTTCGTGAACCTCACCGACGAGGGCGACCCCGTCGAGCTGGCCGCCCGCTATGCGGAGGAGGGAGCCGACGAGATCTGCTATCTCGACATCGGTGCGGCCCCAGAAGAACGCCAGACGCTGGTCGAACTGGTTCGACGCACGGCGTCGAACGTCTTCGTGCCGCTGACCGTGGGCGGTGGGGTACGGAGTCCGGACGACATGAAGGCCGTGCTCCGGGCCGGTGCGGACAAGGTTGCGATCAACACCGCTGCGGTGCAGGACCCGATGCTGATTGCCAACTGTGCCCGCCGTTTCGGGAACCAGTGCGTCGTCCTGGCGATCGATGCCCGCACGACGTCGAGCGGCGGCTACGAAGTGGTGGTCAACGGGGGGCGAAGGCCCACGGGCATGGATGCGATCGATTGGGCACGGCGAGGTGTCGCTCTCGGCGCCGGCGAGATCCTCCTCACCAGCATGGACAGGGACGGCACGAAGGATGGGTTCGACATCCCGCTCACCAGGGCCGTCGCCGGCTCGGTCTCGGTGCCGGTCATCGCCTCAGGGGGCGCGGGCACGGCCGAACACTGCGCCGAGGCGGTGACCGAGGCGGGTGCTGCAGCTGTTCTCGCTGCCTCGATCTTCCACCGGCGCGAAATCGAGATCTCCGACGTGAAGCGGGTCATGGCGGCTGCCGGCATTCCGGTTAGGGCCGTCGCATGAGGTTCGACGCGGCTGGTCTGGTGCCCGCGATCGTCCAGGATCCCAGAACCGGACGAGTTCTGATGGTGGCCTACATGAACGAGCAAGCCATCGAGGCGACCACGAACAGCGGCCTCGTCCACTTCTGGAGCCGGTCCCGGCGTCGACTCTGGAAGAAGGGCGAGACGAGCGGGAACACGCTCGTGCTCCGGGAGATGAGGCCGGATTGCGATGGCGACGCCCTGCTGGTGCTCGCCATCCCGGAGGGGCCGACTTGCCACGAGGGTACGGCGACGTGCTTCGACGACGGGTCGCTCGGGCAGGGCTTCGCGTCTCTCGAGGCGTTGTGGTCGACCATCGAATCACGGCTCCGCACCAGACCCGATGGGTCCTACACGGCCGCGCTCACGGCAGACGGCCCCGACGAAGCCGGCCGAAAAGTGGTGGAAGAGGCCACTGAGGTGCTGATGGCCGCCAAGGACCACGCCAACGGTGCGGCGGACGGCGCCCGGGTCGCCGAGGAGGCTGCCGACCTGGTCTATCACCTCCTCGTCCTCCTGGCAGAACGGGGCGTCGCCGCCCGGGAAGTGGTAGAGGTCCTCGACAGCCGCACCCGATGACC
>JBFGRR010000183.1:0-3792 GCA_041567215.1 Acidimicrobiia bacterium
CGGCTGGGCAGACCAGCTCGAGATACCCGCGATCACCGGATGGGTGCTCTCTCGGGAGAACCTGGACCGACCGGACGAGGAACTGCACCCCTACTTCGAGGTGCTCATCGAGATGTTCGGGCGCATCCCCAACCTCTGTTCGACGCAGGCTCGCAGTTTGCGGTTCATCGGGAGCATGGACCTGCTGCCCCAATCGGTCGTCGAGGCCGCCGAGTCTGCAGCGCTCCAATCGTCCAACGGTGACAAGAAGCTCACGATCGCCATGGGATACGGAGGTCGTCAGGAGATCGTCGATGCGGCGAGGGAGTTGGTGGCCGACCTGATCGAACGGGGAATCGAACCCGACAAGCTCCCCGACGCGATCGACGCCGAATCCTTGGCGGCCCACATGTACCTGGCCGACGTCCCCGACCCCGACCTGTTGATCCGCACCAGCGGAGAGTCGAGGCTGTCGGGTTTCCTCCTGTGGCAATCCGCCTACTCGGAGTTCGCTTTCGTGGATGTCTACTGGCCGGCCTTCCGGCGGGTGGACTTCCTCAGATCCCTGCGCGATTTCACCCGCAGAGAGAGGCGTTTCGGCCGTTGATCCCCACAACGGAAGCGACCGCCCCGGGCAAGGGCGGTCGCTATGGTCGGGCAAACGGGAGATTCTTGGGCTGGAACCTCTCGTGGTGTCCCTCTTCATCGGCCGGAGGCGAGTGAGACTTGAGTGATTTTCTCGGCGGTTTGGCCGAACATCTCCGAACGCACGCGGTCCGAACCGACGGGCCGTTCACCCTGGCGTCAGGTGCCGTTTCGCCCTGGTACATAGATGCACGGCGGACCACCTTCGACGGCGCCGGAGCCACCTATGTCGGCCGTGCGGTGATCGCTTCGCTTCATCCCGGGGTGGTGGCGGTGGGTGGCATGACCATGGGTGCGGATCCGATGGCGGTTGCGGCTGCAATCGTGGCTGCCGGAGAGGGGAGGGACCTGCGGGCCTTCTCGATCCGCAAAGCGCCGAAGGACCATGGAACCGGAGGCCGCCTGGTCGGGGCGGTGCGGCGGGGTGACGCGGTGGCCATCCTGGAAGACACCACCACCACGGGGTCTGCGCTCCTCGAGGCGATCTCGGTCGCTGCCGAAGCCGGACTCGAGGTGGTCCAGGCGATCGCGCTGGTCGATCGCAGCGGCGGTGTCGTGGGGGAGGCCCTCTCGGATCGAGGCATCCCCTATCGCAGCCTGGTCTCCCTGGAGGATCTGGGACTGTGAAGCCGGTCGTGGTTCGCCGCTCTGCGGTCCGCATGTGGGCCATGGCCATCGGCGGGATCCCTCTGGTGATCCTCGGCGTGGATGTCCTCACCCAGCGGCGGATCACCGACGCATTGCGGGAGATCCTCTTCAGACCGGAAGACACCCAGATCTTCGAGGCTCGCGACGTGATCTGGGCCATCGTCATCCTGGCCGTCGGGCTGCTGTTCGCCGTTTGGGGGGTCAAGGAACTGCTGTTCCCCTCACTGGTGCTGCGGGCCGACGCCGAAGGCCTCACTCTCAACGTGCGCGGCCCCTTCCAGCCCGCGGTGCTGGTGCCGTGGGCTCAGATCGACGACATAGGCACCGGTACGGTCGATGATGACGGCGCCTTCCTCGAGGTCTTGTGGATTCGCTTCCTCGCCGGTCACCGGGTCCCTTCCGAGCCGTGGGGGTCGCGATGGCTGGAGCCATCGACGCTTGCACTGTTGTCCGGGGATTGGGAGATCCGTCCATCTGAGATCGTCGAGTCGGTGATCGACATCGCCCTCGAATCGGCCCGCGAGGGGGCGATCGAAGGATGATGCTGGGGGCTCATGTGGGAGGAGCCGACCCGCTCGGCGAGGCCGCGGCGCGACACGCCGACGTGGTCCAGATCTTCCTGTCCAATCCGCAGAGTTGGAAGAAACCGCTTCCCAGGTCCGACGCCGCCGAACTGAGGGACGGCCCGATCCCCATCTACGTCCATGCTCCCTACCTCGTGAACCTGGTGGCGGAGAACAACAGGGTGAGGATTCCCAGCCGCAAGATCCTCCAGGAGACCTGTGACGCGGCTTCGGAGATCGGGGCCGCGGGAGTGGTGGTCCATGGGGGTCACGTGACCGGTGCCGAGGATGCCGGTGAAGCTCCTTCGAGGTGGCGCAAAGCGCTGGAGGCGCTCGACACCGACGTTCCGGTGTTGATCGAGAACACGGCCAGCGGCGACTTCGCGGCCGTGAGGCGCTGGGACGGCCTCCAGGCTCTCTGGGACGAGATCGGCGACTTCGGTGTCGGCTTCGTACTCGACACCTGCCACGCATGGGCGGGGGGCGAGCCCCTGGAGGGGATCGTCGAACGGACCCTCGCCATCACCGGCCGTATCGATCTCGTCCATTGCAACGATTCCAGGGACGTCTTCGATTCGCGCCGGGACCGCCACGCCAATCTCGGCCACGGAGAGATCCCTCTCGAGTCGATCGTGGCCGTGGTGCGCCAGGCCGGGGCGCCGACGGTGGTCGAGACTCCCGGCGAGGCTCGAGAGCAGGCCGCCGACATCGCCCTCCTCAGGAGGGAGCTGTGAAGAGACTGGTGATCCTGGCTCTGGTCCTCTCCGCGTGCACCCTCAACAGCCGTGGCCCGTGGGTGGACGAGTTCGGCACCCAGATGTCGGGCAACGATCTCGTCGAGTTCGACGGGTTCGCTGCCTGCGGGCAGGAGCAGGTCATCTTCATGAGGTTCTTCGGCGACCAGTACGCAAAGGACTCGTTCAGGGTGCTCGGAGAACTCCGTTCACCGATCGATGACCGCGTGCTCGAATTCGCCCTCCTCGACGCGGTGCCCGAGGATGCAGAGCCGACGGGTATCACCCACGCAGGCCGGGAGATCTTCGTCGGCCCTGACCGGCCGGACTACCTGTACATCAGGCTTCCCGGCGGCAGCGCCGAGCGGTGGCCGCGCGCCGAAGTGGAGTGCGTGACGTCCTGAACGCCGGCTCGGTGTTGGGATCGGCGAGCCACTACCCTTGGGGGCCCGAGTCAGAGCACGGGCGACCGTCAGGCGGCCGAGGCTCCCCACGATGCGGGCACATCCCAAGCTGACATCCCCCAACCCTCGTTGGTGGGGAGAGAGGAGCTCCCAATGGTCGCCGACAAGAAGGTGACGGTTCCGGCGGTCAAGGCACGCAAATCGGGCGAGCCTCTGACGATGGTCACCGCATACGACTACCCGAGCGCCGGCATCGCTTCAGAGGCGGGTATCGACATCATCCTCGTCGGCGATTCCGTCGCCAACGTGGTCCACGGCTTCGACGACACTCTCGCCGTCGACCTCGACATCATGATCCTGCACACGGCTGCAGTGCGCCGTGCCCGTCCCCGGTCGCTCGTTGTGGTGGACATGCCCTGGATGTCGGATCACGTGAGCCCCGAAGACGCGGTTCGCAATGCCGGCAGGCTGGTGCGGGAAGGTGGCGCAGAGGCCGTCAAGCTCGAGGGCGGCAGGCGCCGTGTGGCGGTCGTCGAGCGAATAATCGCCGCCGAGATACCGGTCATGGGCCATCTGGGGCTCACCCCGCAGTCCGTCCATTCGATGGGGGGGTACAAGGTCCAGGGAAGAGAACTCGAGGCCGCCAACGCTCTGATAGAAGACGCCAAGGCCCTCGAGGCCGCCGGGGTCTTTGCGATGGTCCTCGAGGGTGTGCCCGATGTCCTCGCCGAGGTGATAACGGAGGCCGTGACCGTGCCCACGATCGGCATCGGCGCCGGCCCGGGCACCGACGGCCAGGTTCTGGTGTTCCACGATGTC
>JBFGRR010000184.1:0-3783 GCA_041567215.1 Acidimicrobiia bacterium
CGCCGACCGGGTGATCTTCTTCGACCACGGCCAGATCATCGAAGAAGGCACGCCCGAGCACTTCTTCACGAACCCCCAGCACGACCGCACCAAGCTGTTCCTCAGCCAGATTCTCTGAGGCCGGTAGCCTGATCGAGTGTCCTCACGTTCGATCTATCGCGCCCTGGCTGTCGCGGTAGCCGGCGTGGCACTCGGTGGAACGTCCTTCGTAGCGCTTGGACGCGGCCTGTCCCCGGCGACGACATCGACCACCGGCGCGACCGTCACCACGTTGCCCTCGACCACATCGACGGGCGCCACGCTGGAGGCTCCGCCCGTCACCACCACCACGCCGGCATCGACGACGACGTCGACGGTGCCGGAGCCCGGCTGGCTGGTGCTCCACGGAGTCGGCGACACCAACTTCGATCCCGACTACATCGGGTCGTTCCGTGCCAACGGCTACGAATACGCCTTCGCCGGCCTCGGCGGGTTGTTCCTCGCCGATGACCTCACGGTCGTCAACCTCGAGTGTTCGCCGTCCAACCTCGGAACTCCGCTGAACAAGGAGTTCGTGTTCCGATGTGACCCCGAGGCGCTGCCGATCGCCTTCGCCAACGGCGTCGACGTGGCCAACCTCGCCAACAACCACATTCAGGATTACGGCGTCGAAGCGATGATCGATGGGATCGAGCAGGTGCGGGCGGCTGGTATCGCTCCGGTGGGAGCGGGACGGAACCTCGACGAGGCCACCGCCCCCGCTCTGTTCGAGATCGAAGGCTGGACCGTTGCCGTGCTCGGCATGGGTGGAGTGGTGCCGTCGAATTCCTGGCTGGCAACCGAGGAGCGACCGGGAATGGCCAGCGGGGACGACACCGAGCAGATGGCGGCGTCGGTGGCGGCCGCGGCGGAGGTGGCCGACATCGTGATCGTGTCCATCCACTGGGGATGGGAACTCGAGACGACGCCGCGAGCCGATGACCGGGCCCGCGCCGAGGCGATGGTTGCGGCAGGTGCCGACGTGATATTCGGGCACCACCCCCACCGGCTCGGCGAGGTCGAGTTCATCGACGGGAGGCCGGTGTTCTGGACGCTCGGCAACTTCGTGTGGCCGTATCTCTCGGTTCCCAGCGCCACGACGGCCGTGGGCAGGGTGGTGGTCTCACCCAGAGGCGAGATGGCCGCCTGTCTGATCCCTGCGTTCATCGAGAGGTCGGGTCAGCCGGTGTTGCGCGGTGTGCCTCGCTGTCCGACCGGTGATCTGCCCATCGACCCTCCGGCCCGTCTGGAATGAACCCGGGGCGTCTGGCCTTCGTGGTCTTGGCCGGGGTGATGCTCGGGATGGCGGCGTACGCGCTGCTGGGTCCCTCTTCGGCCGAGCCGATGGCGGTGTCGACCACCACCACCTCAACGGCTTCACCGTCCACCACGGTGGCGCCCACGGCGACCACGACGTCGGCCGCTCCTACCTCGACGACATCCGCCCCACTGGTCCGTGCTCCCGGCGAGGTGCCCGCCTGGACGGTGGGCCGTCCCTGGGGATCGACAGTCGGACTGACCATGTTCCGCGGCAATCCGACCCGGAGCTGGCACGGGAGCGGTCCCCTACCGGCGACGGCGCCGCAGGAGCTCTGGCGGTATCCGGACTCGGCGATGTGCGCCTCTTCCACGGTGGCCCAGGAGTCGAAAGTGTGGTGCGGGACCGGTTGGACCGGACAGCCGGCCGTCTGGGAACGGCCCGATGGCATCACCGAGGTGATCTTCGGCGCCTACGACCGCTCGGTGCATTTCGTCGACGCCGCCACCGGCATCGCCACCCGGACCCCCTTCCCGACCGGGGACCTCATCAAGGGGAGCGTGACCATCGACCCCGACGGGTTCCCGCTCATCTACTTCGGGTCACGCGACAACAAGCTGAGGATCGTCGCACTCGATGGCGCCGTTCCGACCGAGGTCTGGGCGCTCGATGCGTATGCCGTTGCCGGCATCTGGAACAACGACTGGGACGGCAACCCGGCGGTGATCGACGACGTGATGTACGTGGGTGGCGAGAACGGCTGGTTCTTCGCCATCCGCTTGAACCGGTCGTTCGACACCGAGGGACTGGTCCGTGTCCAGCCGGAGATCGTCTTCAGCATGAAAGGTTGGACCGACGAACTGGTGGCAGCGGTCGGCCCCAACCTCTCCATCGAAGGATCGGTGGCCTTCTTCGGGCGCACCGCCTATTTCGCCAACTCGGGTGGGAGGGTCGTCGGCGTGGACATGGACCTCGCCCTCGCAGGCGACGATGCGGTCGTGTTCGACTTTTGGGTGGGAGACGACGTCGATGCTTCGATAGTGATCGACGAGGAGGGGATGCTCTACGTGGCGGCGGAGCTCGAGCGGGACACCCGGCGCGCCGCCGAGCTCGGTCAATTGGTCAAGCTCGATCCATCCCGGCCGGACCCCTTCGTCTGGGGGGTGCACATCCCGAAGGACGGTGTCGATGGTGGCGCCTGGGCCACACCAGCACTGCATGCAGGGTTCGTCTATCTCCCCACGAACACGGGGCGGCTGCTGGTGGTGGGAGCCCGGTCCGGTGAGGTGGTCTGGGAGGATCGGGTGGGCTTCCACGCATGGTCGTCGCCGTCGATCATCGACGGCACGCTGCTCCTGGCGACGTGCACCGGGGAGATGAGGGCGTATTCACTGGCCAAGCCCTCCGTCCCCCGGCTCCTATGGCAGTTCCCGGCCGCCGGTGGGTGCATCGAGTCCACCCCGGCGGTCTGGAACGGCGTCATCTACGTCGGCAGCCGGGACGGCTTCGTGCGCGCCTACCGGTGAGAAGGCCAGGAACCCCAGAGCGAGACCGAGGAGTGAAGCGAACACCACCGATCCGGCCACGAACTCGGCCGGCCATCCCAGACCCCAGACGATGGCGACGGCTGCCATGTCGGTCGAATACGTGACCAGCGGAAGCGCTGCCCCGAGCGCGCGGCCGGCCCATGGGTTCGCAGGACCGGGTCGATGCCGGTGGGCGATCCACTCACCGACCAGGCCGGCGATCACGAACGGCACGAACCGCTGCCACACCGAGAACTCGAGGACGGCGACCAGCAGCAGGAGTGAGGGCGTGGTGACCAGGAGGAAGACCGTTCCTCTGGGTGGATCCCAACGTTTGAGGATGAGCAGAGGCGGGCCGACCAGGACCAGCGTGAAGAGCAGGTAGTTGGCCAGGCCCATCGCCTCGCCCATGGCCTCGACGAAGCCCGAGTTCTCCAGGGCGAACCAGCGGGTCGTGTAAGGGTTGCCGGGCGGCCATGCCCAGAGCATGAAGAACGCCACCGCCAATGTCACCAGCACCGCAGCAGCCACCACCGCTCCATGCGTGTCCCACGAGGTCCGCCGCGACCCGTTCTCCCTCCACGCCGCCGCGATTGGACCGACGAGTATCGAGACACCTCCCGCCAGCATCAACAGATGGGTAGGAGACACCAGCGCGTCGAGTTGTGCTTCGATGCCGAAGATGGTGTGCCAGATCCCATCGCCGGCGAACCCCGCCGCAAACAGGACGGTTCCGGCGGCGGGCGCCTCCCACCCGGACGGGACCGACGCACGGATCGTGCCCATCTCGGGGAGACGGATACGGATTGCCCGGAACACCGTGCCGAGAGTGATGAGATACCCGACGAAGATGATGGTGTGCCTGGGGGTGATGAAGCTCTCGAGTTCGTCGAGGGCATGGGTGTGAGCCCAGCCGTCGGCGAACACGCCTGCGATCAGGACGGCGCCGCCTGCAACAAGCCAGCGTGTCTCGCCTCGGCC
>JBFGRR010000185.1:0-3773 GCA_041567215.1 Acidimicrobiia bacterium
CCAGGTGCCGAGATCGGGGGTGTTGATCTACCTCCACTTCGCACCGCTGCGCCACCTGATCGAGGCGTTCGACGACGCGGTGGTGGTCTACGACATCCTCGACGACCTGTCGATCTACGACGCCGACGAGGTTGGAGTCCCAACGCACAGAACCGTGCGGGCCCACCATCCGCACCTGATGGATCGAGCGGACATCGTCATGGCCTCCAGCGCCGTGCTGATGGAGCGCCACTCGCCCGAGCGCGCCGATCTAGTGCTGGTCGAGAACGGGGTGGACCCACAGATGTTCGGGCGTGTCCTCACCCGTCCGGAGGACCTGCCCGGAGCAGGCCCGTTGGTCGGGTATCACGGGATGATCTCCCACTGGTTCGACTTCGACCTGTTGGCGGAAGTGGCCGGGATGCGGCCGGGTTGGCAGTTCGTGCTGGTGGGCCCGGTCGATCCTCGAGCAGATGACGGGGTGAGAAGGCTCGAAGCTCTGCCGAATGTCTCGATGATCGGTGAGCGGCCGAGTTCGGTGATCCCCGCCTACGTGCAGGCCTTCGATGTGGGGGTCGTGTGGTTCGAGGTCAACGAGATGACCGAGGGGGTGACGCCGTTGAAGATGTACGAGTATCTCGCCGCGGGTGTGCCCTGTGTGGTGACCCCTCTTCCTGCCGCAGTAGCCGAGTCTGCGGTCCGCACGGCCGGCGATGCCGTGTCGATGATTGCGGTGGTGGAAGAGGCGCTGGCCGATCCAAAGCGCCAGGAGGCGAGGGATACGGCGAGGGGTCACTCGTGGGAGAAGCGGCTCGCCCCCGTGATAGATCGCCTGCGGTCAGAGGGCCTCGACCGGGTCCGCTGATCGGCGGCCAGCGCGCTCCAGGGCGTCGATGAGGCCGCCGCAGCGCATCTCCCAGGTGTTTGCCCGGGCTGTGCGGCGCAACAAGGCCAGGTGCTCCGGGTCGTGGCGAAGGTCGACCGCCATGCGGAGCTTGCGGACATAGTCCTCGGCGTCGTCGGCGATGAGCACCGCCTCGTACTGGGCGCACTCGCGCAGCGCGGGCGTCACTACCGGGCGCCCGCCGGCGAAGTACTCGAAGAGCTTCAGCGGTGACACTGCGTGGGTCACCTCGTTCACGAGGAACGGAATGGTCGCCACGTCGAACACGTGCAGATAGGCAGGCAACTCCTTGTAGTCCTTGACGCCCAGCCAGCGCACGTTGGGCAGGTCGAACACCTCCAGGTGCTGTTTCACCGAGGCGTCATACTCGGGCCCGATGAACACGAACTCGTATTCGGGGAGGTCGTTGGCAGCCTTGCGGATCAGGGCGAAGTCCACCCACTCGGCGATGGCGCCGTAGTACCCGATCACCGGCTTGTCTCCCGCCGCCAGATCGGCGACGTCTTCGGGCGGGTCTCCGGGGATGTGGTCGGCGAAGTGGCGGTAGTCGACGCCGTTGGGGCAGAGGACCGCATCGGGCCGCTCCTTGCGCACCTTCTCCAACAGGTCGCGAGCCGATCCCACCACCAGGTCGGCACCGTCGATTGCCTCGTCGTACCAGTTGCGCAGCTTGCCGATCTCGTGGGCAGCCGAGAACACCTCGAGTTCGTCGATGTGCTCGAAGATGACCTTTGGCTCCTTCAGATGTTTCGTCCAGGCGAAGTTGTAGACATAGGAGACGGTGATCGGGTCGGGAATCGCCTCGAGAAGGTCGGTCATCCCCCAGGGGATGGCGGTGAGGTAGATGCGAGGTGCAGCCCAGTGGAGGCCGATCACCCCCTCGTTGTTGATGTGGTCGAGTCCGTAGAACACGAGGTAGCCAAGCTTGGCGAAGGCGAGCGCCATCTGCTGGGGCCGCTGGAACAAGCTCACCTTCCAGCCGATCGAAGGCGGATAGACCACGATTCCCGGGATGTCCGGGTGGTCTGCGAGCGCCTGGGCGATCTGTTCCTCGATCTGGCGGCGGATCGTCAGGTTGCCGCCGGGTACCGCCTCGGCCGGCTGCTGCGGATCCGGCCCGGAAAGGGCTTTGAACACGGGCTTGAGGGCGGTGGGTCCTCTGCGGGCGCCCTTCTTGGCGAGGTCGCGCACGCCCTGGCGAGCCTGCCAGTAGCTGTTCACGGTCTTCATCGCCCGGCTGTTCACGAGCGTGTCGATCTGGTTCTCGAGGCGGCCCCGGTCGCGAACCGACTGGTCGTGGGCGATCTCGAGCATGCGGTGTTCGTGTTCGAGCGTGGAGAAATCGCTCTCCAGATCGGCCTGTTTCCGGATGCGCGTGAAGGCGAGCTCGGTTAGGGCGATGGTGGTCTCCCGGTCGAGTTCGGGGATCGTGAAGTCGGATCCGAACATCTGGCCGTTCTTCGCTGCGTCTCCCTGGACGGCTTCGATGGCGGACGGATCGGCGGTGCGAGCCGTGGTGGCGACTGCCAGCACTCTCTCGGCGGTCAGATCGTCGAGGTCGATGACCGCTTCTCCGAGGCCGATCTGGCCCATCGCCGTCCTGACCTTGGGGTCATATGAGAGCGCCACCGTCGGGACCCCGGTGAGCGCCCCGAACGCCGCGGCGTGCAGTCTCATCGCGATGAGCAGATCGCATGATGCGATCAGTGCCATGCGCTCGGCGGGGGAGTACCCGCCCCTGATGATGCTGGCCCGGTCGATGCGATTCATTCGCCGCACCACCTCGAGGGCGGCGTGAGCGTCGTTCTCGTTGAGCCACGGCGACTCCTGGAACGGGATGAACAGCACCCGGGCGTCGCGTTCCTCTACCAAGCGGTCCAGCGCAGCGGCCAGGTGCTCGGAGGTGTCGACGCTGCGCCAGGGTCGAACCACCACTCCGATGGTGGTCTTCCCCTCGGAGACGGCCTCTTCGAGGGCGAGGATCCCGGGGACGATGTCGGGGGAGGCCGGCTGGGCCGACCAGGCAGCGTCCGCGGTGACGGTAACCCGGGAGGTGTCCACGCCGATCTCGGCCAGCAGCGCCCTCGACGATTCGTCTCTGACGCTCGCCGCCGAGGCTCGTTCGAAGGCAAGTCGTGTGAATCGCCGGCCGGCGTCGGTGACCAGCGGGCCCACTCCCACCGCATATATGACGAGAGGGGTGGAGGTCATGGCGGCGAGAAGGGCGAAGCCTGCGTAGTAGCCGACGTTCCCGTGTTTGGCGGTGAGCATCAGGTCGGGGTCCCAATCCTGCTGATCCTGGAAGAGTCCGCCGCCGCCGAGGACCATCAGGTCGGCGCTTTGGGCGGCATCGACCTGGCTGGACACGTCCTGCCAGTGGACTGCGTCGACCCCGTACTCGCCGCGTACCGCATCGGGATTGCCGGCCAGCACGGTGACGGACGCTCCCGGGTAGGCAGCGCCGAGGTCGGCCAGCAGGGCTGTCAGGATTGCCTCGTCGCCGGCGTTTGCGAAGCCGTAGTAGCCGCAGACGAGGATGTTGGAGATGTCGGCCATGAAGGTGGGCGAGTGTACCGGGGGTGGCGGCCGGTAGGATCGCCGCCCAATGCGCTCTTTCATCCTCGCCTACTACGGCAACACAGGCTCTTCCTGGCTGATCCAGATGCTCGGCAGCGCCCCCAACGTGCACGTACCGGCCTTCGAACCGGTCGAGCCCTGGGCCTGGAAGGTGGACGAGGAGGCTCGTCTCCGCTGGATCAGGAACGCATTCACTCCACCGGCGGAGCGGTCGGGTGCCGCTTTCGACGCCTGGGTGGGGGGACTGGCCGCCTCGCCGCAGTTCGACAAGCTCCTCAAGACCGAGTTCGACATCGTCGGCTTCAAGATGACC
>JBFGRR010000186.1:0-3765 GCA_041567215.1 Acidimicrobiia bacterium
CGCGTATCCGGCATCTGGATCAAGACCGCCTCCGAGTACCAGGGGATGCTGATCGTGACGGCCTACGTCATGTTCCTCGTGATGGGCATCCTCATGGGTCCGCTCTATGCGGCGATCGACACCACGCTGTTCCAGTACGTCGATGACCTCCCCGAGGCTCTGATGGCCTTCGCTGGGGCGGCCGGTGGGGACATGGCGACCCCCGAGGGGTTCTATCAGGTCGAGACCTTCGGGCTCATGGCGCCCATCGCGGTGATGGTCGTCGCGGTGGCGATCGGCGCAGGCGGTCTCGGGGGCGAAGAGGCGCGCCGGACGATGAGCCTGTTGATGGCCAACCCGATCAAGCGCTCGAAAGTGGTCGTCGAGAAGGCCGTCGCGATGGCGATTCACGCCTTCATCGTCGGACTCGCGACGTTCGCCGGGGTTTGGATAGGTTCTGTTCTCGGGGGCCTCGGCATGAGTGTGGGAAACATCGCCGCCACATCTGCGCTGGCCTCGCTGCTTGGGCTGGCCTTCGGCGCCTTCGCTCTCGCTGTCGGCGCCGCAACCGGACGGGCGAAGGTGGCCGCCTACGCCGCCATCGGCGCCGCCCTCGCCTTCCATGTGTACACATCGATCATCGGTTTGAACGACAACCTGGCTTCGTTGGCCAAGTGGTCGCCGTTCCATTACTACCTGTCCAGCGATCCGCTGACCAACGGAATGCCCTGGGGCGATGGCGCTTTGCTCGCGGCGCTCTCGGTGCTCCTCGTAGGCGTGGCCGTGTTCCTGTTCGATCGCCGGGACCTGCGCCAAAGCGGCTGAGGCCCGGCGAGCCTCCTCAGGCGAACTGGACCGATCGCTTGGAGAGACCGAACCAGAACCCATCGACGGTGGAGGTCGAGTCGAGTCCGGTGTGCACACTGGCCCCCAATGCGAGGAACAGGGGGGCGAAGTGCTCGGTGCGAGGGTGTGCCACGTTCGCGGCCGGTGCCTTGCGCTGGAATTCGAGGAGGGAATCGACGTCGCGGGCTTCGAGGGTGCTGTCCAGCCAGTCGTCGAACTCCGAAGACCAAGCCGGCGGATGCCCATCCGGACCCCCGTGCCAGTTCATCTCCCGCAGGTTGTGGGTGCTGAAACCGCTCCCGACGATCAGCACACCCTGGTCCCGCAGGGGCGCAAGCCGCCCTCCGATCTCGAACAGCGTCCGTGGATCGAGGGTCGGCATAGAGATCTGCAGGACGGGCACGTCTGCTTCGGGATACATCTCCTTCAGGGGGACGTACGCCCCGTGATCCAGCCCTCTGGCGGGATCCCGATGAACCTGCTGACCGGATCCCCCGAGCAGTCGCTCGACCTGGTCGGCGAGCGCGGGTGCGCCCGGTGCCGGGTACTGGACCTCGTAATAACGCCGAGGGAATCCCCCAAAGTCGTAGAAGAGCGGGACCGTCGTCGTCGCCGACACGGTGAGCGGATCGTTCTCCCAATGCGCCGAGACCATCAGCACCGAACTGGGCCGCGGCATCGACATAGCCCAATCCGCCAATTGGCGCGTCCACAGCGGGTCATCGGCCAGAGGCGGTGCCCCGTGGCTGAGAAAGACCACCGGCATCACCTCGTCGGCGAACTCGGGTTTTTGGGAGGAAGCATTCGGTTCCATGTGCCGAAACTCTACGAGTCCTTGCCCCCTGCTCGAAGGCATGGGCGGGGACTGTTGCGTAGGCTCGTTGGCCAAGGCAGGCCGGGACACCGGCTACGAAGGAGGCAGTCGATGGCGAAGTTCATGCTCATCTACACCGGCGGAATGGGAATGGAAGCGGACCCCGAGGACCAGCAGCGAATCATGGCCGAGTGGGGGGCCTGGTACGACAAGATGGGTGCCTCCATCGCCGATGGCGGTGCGCCTTTCGCACACTCGAAGCACCTGAAGGGCAACGGCATCGAGGACGGGCCGCTCGGGGACATGCCGGCCACCGGCTACACGGTGATCGAGGCGGATTCGCTAGATGCTGCTGCGGCATCGTGTGAGGACCACCCGCACCTCAATCACGGCGGCCAGGTCCAGGTCTACGCCTGCATAGATATGGCTGCTCCGCCGGTCACGAAGGGTTAGCAACCGGCCCGGACGAGGAACAACGAGGGTGACCGTCGACGAGTACCTGGAGGCCGCTCCCGAGCCTCAGCGGAGCACCCTCCTCGAGTTGCGGGCGCTGCTCGCCTCGATCCTCCCGGAGGCAGAGCAAGCGATGTCGTACGGCGTCCCCGCCTTCAAGGTGGGTGGCAAGCCGGTCGCGGGGTACGCGCATGCCAAGCGGCACTGCAGCTACTTCCCACACTCCGGCGCTGTGATCGCGCAGGTGGAACCGGAGTTGTTGGAGGGCTACGACTGGTCGAAAGGCACTCTGCGGTTCCCAGTCGATCGCATGCCTGATGAGGCGCTCGTTCGCCGTCTGGTCGAGCTCCGCCTCGCCATGCCCGAACCATGAGCCCGGAGCGCCGAGCGTGCGCCATCCCGTCTGTCCAAATGGGATCGCCAACTGCGGCCCCTGGGCCTTGCTTGCGCGATACGATCGATTGGCGAGTGCCAGCCGGTCGAGCGAAGAGGAGGACGAAGTGGCCGAAATCAAGAGAATCCAACCAAGGACTGGATCGATGGACGCGCTGGCGATACGCCTGGCCCGAAACGGTGTGAGCCGGCGCGAATTCATCAGGCGCATCGGAGGGGCGGGGGTGTTCGCCCTTGCCGGACCGGCGATTCTCGCGGCCTGCGGGAACGGGAGCACGGCTACCACCGGCACGGCGGCGGGTGGAGCAACGACCACTGCGGCTCCCTCGACCAAGCTCTTCGTCGACAACTGGATCCTTTACATCGACACAACCGAGGACTCTCCCGACGGGACGTCCACGATCGATGAGTTCGAAGCCCTGACGGGAATCGACGTGACCTATACCGAAGGGGTGAACTCCAACGAGGAGTGGTTCGGGAAGTACCAGGCGCAGCTTGCAGCAGGCCAGCCGACGGGGTTCGACATCGTGGTGCTGACCGACTACATGGCAGCCCGGATGATCCGTCTCGGGTACGTAGAGAAGATCGACCAGGCCAACGTCCCCAACATGGCCAACCTCGTCGAGGCCCTCAAGTCGCCCACTTTCGATCCGAACCGGGACTATTCGCTCCCGTGGCAGTCGGGATTCACCGGTCTCGCATACGACATCGACCAGACCGGCGGTGCCCTGACGAGCCTCGAGGCGATCAAGGACCCGTCGTTCAAGGGCAAGGTCGGGGTGCTCACCGGTTACCCGGACACGATCGGGCTCTTCCTGCTCATGGCAGGGAAGAACCCGTCGACAGCGACCCTCGACGACATGCTCGCGGCGGCAGACGAGCTCGGGAAGATGGTGTCGGACGGCCAGATCCGCCAGGTCTACGGGAACGAGTACATCGACGCCCTGATCAACGGCGATCTCGCCGTCTGCTTCGGCTGGTCCGGCGACATATTCGCCAACCAGGAAGACAGCCCGCAGATCCAGTTCGCGTTCCCCGACGAAGGGGTGATGATCTGGACGGACAACATGATGATCCCCAAGGGAGCAGCCAACAAGCTCAACGCCGAGAAGTGGATGGACTTCTATTACCGACCCGAGGTGGCGGCCGAGCTCGCCTACTGGGTGTGGTACGTATCTCCGGTCGCAGGTGCTCAGGAGGCGATGGCCGACATCGACCCCGAGTTCGTCGATCAGCCTTTGATCTTCCCGGATGAGGCGACGCTGGAGAAGGCCTTCATA
>JBFGRR010000187.1:0-3765 GCA_041567215.1 Acidimicrobiia bacterium
CTCGCCATCCACACCCAACTCGGATGCAATCAGCCCTGCCGGGCCTTCCGAGGCACGCAGGACCACCGCCCCCGCCCCGTCACCAAACAGGACACAGGTGGCTCGGTCCGTGTAGTCCACGACGAAGCTGAGCTTCTCGACGCCGATCAGGAGGACCGTGTCGACTGCCCCGGCGCTGATCATGCTCGATGCCGTCACCAGTCCGTAGACGAAGCCGGAGCAGTTGGCATTGAGGTCCATCGCCCCTGCACCGACAGCACCCAACTTCGCCTGCACGTGGGAGGCGCTCGCAGGGATCAACGTCTCGGGAGTGCACGTCGCGTTGATGATCAGGTCGATCTCCGCCGGTTCGACGCCTGCACAGGCGAGGGCATGTTTGGCGGCGACGAGCGCCATGTCGCTCGCCTCGACGTGGGAGATCCTCCGTTCCTTCATGCCGGTACGGCTGGTGATCCATTCATCGGAGGTCTCCACGATCCGCTCGAGGTCCGCGTTGCTGAGCACGGTGGGCGGCATGCCCTTGCCCCAGCCGACTATCTCTGCCCGTCTCATTTCGCACTCCGTTCAAAGGCGGCCACCGCCTGGCTTACTCCATCGAGATCGTTGACGACGATGACCTCTGCATCGGGAACGGTACGCCGGGCCATGCCCGCGGTCACATCGCCGGGGCCGACGTGGACGAAAACCCTCACCCCGCTCGCCGCCATGGCCTCGAGGCTCTCGGAGAACCGGACCGGTGAAACGACCTGGCGGGCAAGGAGTTCGGGGATCTCCGCACCCGACGCCGGGGCTGCAGTGACGTTGGCGTACACCGGGAATCTTGGTTCGTCCACCTCGACAGACGCCACCGCGGCGGCAACCCGCTCGGCGGCGGCTTCCATGAACGGCGAGTGAAATGCGCCGGCGACCTTCAGCCTGACCGCTCTACGCACGCCCAGGTCCCTTGCGTTGGCCTCCAGCCAGTCGATGTCTTCCATCCCGCCGGCGACCACCACCTGTCCCGGAGCGTTGATGTTGGCCACATGGAGCCTCCCACCCGCAGACCTCCGGTCCGCGGCGATGGACTCGGCCAGGACGGCGTCGGCACCGATCAGGGCAGCCATCGCCGATGCCTCGAGGTCGGCGGCCGCCGCCATGGCGCGGCCCCGTTCCGCAACGATCCGGAGGGCCGTGTGGAAGTCGAGGGCGCCGGCAGCGGCGAGTGCCGTGTACTCCCCCAGCGAGTGCCCTGCCGCTGCGCTGGGCGGTCGGGTCGATCGCACCTCGATCTCGCGCCACAAGGCATAGGAGAGTGCGAAGAGCGCCGGTTGGGCGTGTTCGGTGCGGGTCAGTTCGTCTTCGGGACCGTCGAGGCACAACGACCTCAGCGAGAACCCGAGGATCTCATCGGTCTGTTCGCCGAGCAGGTCCGAGTGGTCGAACAGGTCGGCACCCATGCCGACGAACTGGCTCCCCTGACCGGGGAAAAGGACTCCTGACAACTGTCGCTCCATGACGCCTGGCGAACGAGGTTAACCCCGGGCCCGGACGTCAGCCCGGGAACAGTGCTTCGACCAGTCGGTCCACATCCGCCGCGTCCACGTCACGATGGGTCACCAGCCTCACCACACCGCCGAATGGTGCATTGACGCGAACTCCCGCCGCCCCCAGCCGCGCCGAGATCTCCTCCCAGGTGCTGCGGAGGTGGCCGGCATGGACATTGACGATGTTCGTGTCGACCGACCTCGCATCGACGGCCTCCGGAGCCCGGTCCGCGATCGCGGTGGCCAGCCGCCTGGCGAGTTCATGATCGGCCATCAGGCGATCGCGGTCCTCCAGGGCAACGATGGCAGCCGCAGCGATCACTCCCACCTGCCTCATTCCCCCACCCAGACGCTTGCGGAGATACCGGGCCTCTGCGATCAGATCGGCCTCTCCGCACAACACGGAACCGATCGGCGCGCCCAAGCCCTTCGAGAAGCAGAACTGCACCGTGTCGACCCCTGCGGCGAGTTGGTCGGGTTCGATCCCGAGAGCGAGAGCCGCGTTGAAGACCCTCGCGCCGTCGAGGTGGATCGACAACCCGTGCGAGCGGGCGGTCTGGTTGCCCGCCTCCATCACGTCGAGGGGAATCACCCGCCCTCCCGAGAGATTGTGGGTGTTCTCCCACACCATCAGCCTGATCCTCGGATAGAACCGACCGGCCGATGCCATGGCAAGGTCGATCTGGGCCGGCTCGATCGACCCACCCGGAGCATGAACGGTGCGAAAGGCCACTCCCGAGAGGGCCGACGAGGCTCCCCGTTCGACATTGCGGAGGTGGGCGCCCTCGTCGCAGAGCACCTCTTCGCCGGGACGGGTCTGCGACATGACCGCCAGTTGGTTGCCCATCGTCCCGCTGGGCACGAACACGGCCCTCTGCTTCCCGACCACGGCGGCAGCCAGCTCCTCGAGCCGATTGACGGTCGGATCGTCTCCGTATACGTCGTCGCCGACCTCGGCCTCCGCCATGGCGCGCCGCATCGCCGGGGTTGGCCTGGTGACGGTGTCGGAGCGGAAGTCGGCGAGGCCGTCCGGGAACGCCATCAGGCCTGCTCCAGCACCTTGCGGATCCCGCGGACCGCCTGTCCGATCCTGTGTTCGTTCTCGACGAGCGCAAACCGGACGAATCCCTCCCCGCTGGGGCCGAAGCCCACTCCCGGGCTGACGGCCACCTTGGCCGTGTCGAGGAGATGAAGGGCGAAATCGAGGGACTTCATGTGGGCGAACGGCTCGGGGATCGGAGCCCAGACGAACATCGTCCCGCGTGGCCTATCCATCGGCCACCCTCCCCGCGCCAGCCCGTCGACCAGGGTGTCGCGCCGGCCGTGGTATTCGGCGTTGACCTCGGCGACGTAGTCGTCCCCCTCGTTGAGGGCGATGATCGAGGCGATCTGGATCGGCTGGAAGGTTCCGTAGTCGAGGTAGGACTTGAGTTTCCCGAGCGCCGCCACGATGTCGGCGTTCCCCACCATGAAACCCATTCGCCACCCGGCCATGGAGTGTCCCTTCGTCAGCGTGTAGAGCTCGACGCCGACCTCCTTCGCGCCGGGCACTTGCAGGAGCGACGGAGGCACATACCCGTCGAAGGCCACGTCCGCGTAGGCGAAGTCGTGGACGAGGATCACCTCGTGTTCATGGGCGAAACGAACGAGCCTCTCGAAGAAGTCGATTTCGACCGTGTGCGTCGTCGGGTTGTGGGGAAACGAGACGATGATGACCCGCGGCCTCGGCCAGGAGTTGCGGAACATACGTTCCAGCACGTCGAAATAGTCGTTCTCCGAGTCGATGGCCGCCCTGCGCACCTCCGCTCCGGCGAGGATCGGCGCGTAGATGTGGATCGGATATGAAGGGTCAGGCACGATCGCCGCATCCCCGGGTTGCAGCAGCACCCAGCAGAGATGGGACAAGCCCTCTTTGGCTCCGATGGTGGCGATCACCTCGGTCTCGGGATCGATCTCGACCCCGAAGCGGCGCTGATAGCGGTCGGCAACCGCCTTGCGCAGGTTGGGGAGCCCCCGGGACACCGAGTACCGGTGGTTGCGAGGGTTGGAGGCCGCCTCCACGAGCTTGTCGACCACGAAGGGCGCCGAGGGGATGTCCGGATTGCCGCAGCCGAGGTCGATGCTGTCCTCTCCGGCCCGGCGCGCCTGCAGCTTGCGCGAGTACACCTCGGCGAAGACGTAGGGAGGCAGGTTTTCGATACGGCGGAACTGCATGGGCCGAGACTACCGGCCCCCGGCGAGC
>JBFGRR010000188.1:0-3741 GCA_041567215.1 Acidimicrobiia bacterium
CCTATTCCGTCCTCCGCCTCGAAGAGGCTCCTTCGACACAGGATCTTGCCCGCGCCCGATTCACGGGCAGGCCGTTTCTCGTGGTCGCCGAGCGACAGACCGAAGGGAGGGGCCGCTCGGGGACCCGCTGGGAAACTGCCCCTAGGGCTGTGGCCGCATCTCTCGCGCTCGCGCTGCCATCGGCTGAGAGGATGACCGTGCTCCCACTCATCGCTGGTGTCGCCGCCGTTCGTGTCCTCGGCTCCGGCTTCGGCCTCAAATGGCCGAACGACGTGATGGCAGGGGAGTTGAAAGTGGGAGGGATCCTGGTCGAGGCGTCGGTTGACGTGGCCGTCGTCGGCATCGGCCTCAATCTGTGGTGGCCCGACCCACCTACGGGGATCGGCTCGGTTCATCCTGAAGACCCTGGTGGAGGAGAGACCACCAGAGTCGCCCAGGACTGGGCGGGCGCCCTCATCGAACTGGCCGGTGCCGAGCCGTGGCCTCGAGCCGAGTACCTGGAACGCTGCCTGACGTTGAGACGCCGGCTCACCTGGCAGCCGGACGGGGCCGGAAGGGCGGTGGATGTGGCTGACGACGGTGGTCTCGTGGTGGAGACCGAGACCGGGTTGATGACTATCCGATCGGGCGCCGTCACCCACGTGAGGGGTTGACCGTCAACCGGTGACGAGGGGCTCCGCTTCGGGCAGCGCGGCCAGGAAGAAGTCGGCGATTCGCACCAAGGCGTCCTCGGCGGCGTCGCGGTGGTAATCGGCGGAACCGTCATCCGAAAAACCATGGCCCGCTCCGGTATAGAGCAGCCAGTTCCCGGACTCGTTGCGCCGTTGCGCGTCGTCGACCTCGGCCGGAGTGACCAGCGAGTCGTCGGCGCCATACAGACCGAGCACTGGAACGGGGAGGTGGCCGAGGATCCCGGCTACGGGATGACGCCGCTCCTCATCTCCGGTCAGAGGCATCGCCACGACGGCGGCGGCGCCAACCCAGTCGCGGTGGGCTGCCGTCATGAGCGCAAAACGGCCGCCGACATCGAATCCGAGCATCCCCACCTTTTGACTGATCGCCCACGAGATGTCCTCGCTGTCGAGCCACTGGTGCACCTCGTCGAGGACACGAATCGCCTCCTCGTCCGCCAATCCCCGGTATGCCGGCTCGGGATCGCCGGTCTTGCCCTCGAGGAGGTTGCAGGCGATCACGGCCAGACCGAGCCTGCTCAGGCGCCAGGCCACCGACTTCTCGTGCGCCCCGAGCACGCCGTGATTGGGGATGAGTACGACGGCCGGGAAGCGGCCTGCCTGATCGGGCCGGGCCAGAAATCCCACCCGGTAGGTGCTGCCAACGAGCACGGACACCGTGTTCGCCATGACCGGATAGGTGCCTTCATGTTGGAGAACGCTCACGGTCGGGCAGCGTAGCGGCGCAGCAGCCGAAGTTCCCGCCGCTGGTAGCATTCCGGCTTCCCCGGATATGACTGGAAGTCCTTCCACGCCCACCGCGCGTCGCTCGCGCCTTCCTCGCTGGTTCAAGCGCGGACTGCTCGCGCTCCTGGTGGTGGCCAACCTGGCGGTTTTCGCCCTCTACTGGCAGCTGCGAGAGGTGGAGACCGCCATCGACGAAGGCGCCGAGATCGTCGAGGTTCCGCAGCTCACCCCGACTCTCACCGACAAGTCGGCACCGTTGACCTTCCTCATGATCGGCTCGGATTCGCGGGAGGGACTCGATGATCTCACCAACTTCGGGCCGGCGGGAGGCCAGCGTGCCGACGTGATCATCCTGGTGAAGGTCTACCCCGACGAGGACCGCGCCCAGATGCTCAGCATCCCCCGCGACCTCTATGTGGACATCCCCGGGCATGGCAAGCAGAAGATCAACGCCGCATACGCGCTCGGCGGCGCCCAGCTGATGGTCGAGACCGTGAAGACCGTGACGGGTCTGCCCGTCAACCACTACATGGAGGTGGGCTTCGTCGGATTCAAGGCGATCGTCGACGAGATGGGTGGGGTCCCGGTGTACTTCCCGTACCCGGCGCGGGATCAGAAGTCGGGTCTGAACGTCGGCGCAGGGGTGCAGGAACTCGACGGGAAGCAGGCCCTCGCCTTCGCCCGGTCTCGCACCTATCAGGAGAACCAGAACGGCAAGTGGACGAGCGTCGACGCCAACGACATCGGCAGGACCCGCCGCCAGCAACAGCTGATCTTCTCGATCCTCGGTGCGATGCGGAGACCCTCCAATCTGCTGGAGTCGGGGAGCATCGTCAACGCTTTCGCCCAGCATCTCGCCATGGACTCTGGGCTTGCTGACGCGTCCCTGATCGAACTCGCATTCAGGATGAGGGGGATTTCGCCCGACCGGATCGAGGCGGCGACGCTTCCGACCCGTGGGGGCACCGTCGGTGAACAGTCGATCCTTCTCATGGTGGAGGACTCGGCGCGAACCATCGAGGCGTTCAGAACCGGGGCCTCACTTGGCGGTACCACGGACCGACCCATGAAGGTGACGGTGCTGAACGGCAACGGTATCGCCGGCAGCGCCGCCCAATACGCCGGGGTCCTCGAAGCGGACGGCTTTTCGATCGTCGACGTGACCGATGCCACGAGCAAGGACTTTGCCCAGACGATCGTCCTGGTAAGGCCGGGTGAGACGGCGCGTGGAGCCACGATCGTCCAGGCTCTCGGGTTCGGGATCGTCCAGACGGGCTCCTTCGCGCCGGAGTTGGACGCATTGGTCATTCTCGGGAAGGACATCCCGGTAGCCTCATCTGGCTGAACCAGAGAGGACCAAATTGCAGATCGCCGTCGTAGGCGCCGGGTACGTTGGGCTGGTCCAAGCCGCCGGCCTCGCTCATCTCGGCCACACCGTCTCGCTTGCCGACGCTTCACCCGAGCGGCTCGATGCTCTCCACGCCGGGAAGCTCCCCGTGTACGAGCCGGGCTTGTCGGAGATGTTCGGCCGGGCTGTCAGCCACGGCCTCATCCACTTCCACGCCGACAACGTCGAAGCGGTGCGTGGCGCCGAAGTCGTGTTTCTCACGCTGCCGACCCCTCCCGGGGAGAACGGTCGCGCGGATGTGTCCGCCGTCATGTCGGTGGTGCGCGAGATCGGACCTCATGTCGGGTCTGCCGTCATCGCCACCAAGTCGACGGTGCCGACGGGCACGGCTGCCAAGGTCCGGGATCTGCTGAGGGAGATCGGGTCATCGGCGGGAGTGGTCTCCAACCCCGAGTTCCTCGCCGAGGGCAACGCCGTGGAGGACTTCATGAGGGCGGAGAGGATCGTCATCGGGGCCTTCGACCCCGATGATGCCGACAAGGTGGCGGCGGTCTATCGCGGCCTCGTTGGCGAGATCATCCTCATGGATCCGCTCTCGGCGGAACTCACCAAGTACGGCGCAAACGCATTCCTGGCTGCGCGACTCACCTTCGCGAATGCGCTGTCGAACCTGGCGGAGGAGTTGGGGGCGGACGTCCTTCCGATCCTCGAGGCCATCGGTTTGGATCGGCGGATCGGGCCCCACTTCCTGCGTCCGGGGCCCGGGTACGGGGGCTCTTGTTTCCCCAAGGACACCTCGGCGCTCCTCGGCATCGCCGACGACGCCGGGTACGACTTCAAGATGTTGCGAGCCGTCATCGAGACCGACTCGCAGCAACGCGACCGGATCGTGGACAAGTGCCTCGAGTTGCTGGATGGTGATGCAACCGGGAAGAGGGTTGCGCTCTGGGGCCTGGCGTTCAAGGCGGGTACGGA
>JBFGRR010000189.1:0-3704 GCA_041567215.1 Acidimicrobiia bacterium
CAGGTTGACCGTCGATCCGTCCCAGGTGTTCTGCAGTGCCAGTCCACACTCGCGCAGAGCCGTCAGACGCTCGGGAATCATCTGCAGCGTTCCAACGCCGTCAAAAAAGCGGTCATCGACGAGTTCCAGATCGATCCGGTTTTCGAAGGCACGCGTGAAACAGGCCCAGATTCCGGACGCGTCATCGAACCATTCTCCGCTCAGCTCCGCCCGCCAGGTCTCCTCGCCGTCGGGCGCCCACAGACACCAGACCACCGACGAGCCCAACAGGGCGAAGTCGCACCAGCGTCGGCCGGTCCATGGCGGAACACCCGGGTAGTCGAAGTCGGGATCGGCGAATCGATGTCCGGCCAGTGTCTTGGACATCGAGTCGATCGCAGTGTTGGAAACCTCTACGCCCCATTCGGCCGGCGGCGGGGTCTCAGTCAGGTCCAGGAAGTGCTTGCGGGGGTCCACGCGGCTATTCTTGCCGCTCGTGGGCGGACTGTTCCGTTCCAGCAATCTGCAACATCGTGGAGGAAATGTGAAGCGCACCAAGACTTTGATCGCGCTGTTCTCCGTGTTCGTTCTCGTCCTCGCCGCTTGTGGCGACGGTGGTACCGAAGACGGCGGCGACGGCGTGAACGTGGGTCTCGTGTTCGATATTGGAGGCCGTGGTGACCAGTCGTTCAACGACTCGGCCGCCAAGGGTCTCGATGAGGCTGCTGCCGACTTCGGGATCAACAAGTCCGAGGCCTCGGCAAACGACGACGGTTCCAACCGTGAAGAACTCCTGAATCTCCAGGCCGAAGGTAACGCCCTCGTGTTCGGTATCGGTTTCCTGTTTGCGACGCCGATGACCAACGCTGCGACGGCCAACCCGGAAATCAACTTCGCCATCGTGGACGATGCGTCGGTTGACCTTCCCAACGTCGCCGGCCTGGTCTTCGCCGAGCATGAAGGCTCCTTCCTGGTAGGTGCCGCAGCGGCGCTGAAGAGCCAGACCGGCAAGGTCGGGTTCATCGGTGGCGTCAGCATCGACCTGATCAAGAAGTTCGAGGCCGGGTTCATCGCCGGCGCGAAGGCCGTCAACCCCGACATCGAGATCGTCTCCCAGTACGTCACCGAGCCGCCCAACTTCGACGGATTCAATGATCCTGCCTCCGGCAAGGTCATCGCCCAGTCGATGTACGAGGGTGGAGCGGACATCATCTACCACGCCGCTGGAGGCACCGGTGCCGGCCTGTTCCAGGCCGCCAAGGAGTACTCGGACTCGATGGGCACCAAGGTGTGGGCCATCGGTGTCGACTCCGACCAGTACCTGACCGCAGGCGCCGACGTGCAGGAGTACATCCTCACCTCGATGCTCAAGCGTGTCGATGTCGCCGTGTACAACACGATCAAGGCCCAGGTGGAAGGCACCTTCGCGGCGGGAACCCAGGTCTTCGACCTGTCCGTCGACGGTGTCGGCTACTCGACCTCGGGCGGCTTCGTCGATGACATCGTCAGCCAGCTCGACGACTACAAGCAGCAGATCATCGACGGGACGATCGTCGTACCGACGACCCCGTAACCCGACGCTGATTTCAGCGAAGCTACAGTGCCGAGGGCTCCGGGTGACCGGAGCCCTCGGACGTTTGCGGGATGAGAGGTGAAGGTGTGGATCTAGCCGTCAAGCTCGAAGGCATCACCAAGCGTTTTCCAGGGGTGATCGCCAACCAGGATGTCAACCTGGAGGTCGAGGCCGGGGAGATCCATGCACTCTGCGGTGAGAACGGTGCAGGCAAGTCCACCCTGATGAAGATCCTCTACGGGATGCAAGCGGCGGACGAAGGCAGGATGTTCGTCAACGGGCAAGAGGTCACCTTCGCCAACCCCACCGATGCCATCGCCGCCGGCATCGGGATGGTGCATCAGCACTTCATGCTCGCCGACAACTTCACCGTGCTCGAGAACGTGATCCTCGGGGCCGAGCCGACCGACCCTGGCGGCAGGATCGACTTCGAGGAGGCCAGGGAGCACATCGAGGAGGTAGGCCGTTCGTAC
This sequence comes from Acidimicrobiia bacterium, assembly GCA_041567215.1. Classification (GTDB taxonomy): domain Bacteria; phylum Actinomycetota; class Acidimicrobiia; order Spongiisociales; family ZC4RG35; genus JBFGRR01. The sequence goes on from JBFGRR010000189.1 coordinate 2,026, forward strand.
GGTCTCGAAGTGCATCCGGATGAGCTCGTCGAGACGCTGGAGGTCGGCGAGCGCCAGCGGGTGGAGATCATCAAGGTCCTCTTCCGGGGGGCGAAGATCCTCATCCTCGACGAACCCACCGCGGTCCTCGTCCCTCAAGAGGTGGAGGAACTGTTCCGGAACATGCGTGGCCTCAAAGCGGAAGGCCACACCATCATCTTCATCGACCACAAGCTCGACGAGGTCCTCGAGATTGCCGACACGATCACCGTGTTGCGCCGGGGGAGAACCGTGGCGACCGTCAAGCCCGAGGATGTGACAGCCCACGACCTGGCCGAGTTGATGGTGGGGGCCGAGCTCCCGGTTCCAGAGACCCGCGAGGCGACCGTCACCGATGAGGTCATCCTCTCCCTCGAGGCCGTCAACGTGGCCGGAACCGAGGTCGACGTCGCCCTCCAGGACATCGACCTCACAGTGCACAAAGGAGAGATCGTCGGGGTCGCCGGTGTGGAAGGAAACGGCCAGCTCGAGCTCGTCGAGGCGATTCTCGGGATGCGGCGGATCGAGAGCGGGCGAATAATTCTCGCAGGTCTCGACATCACCCCCTGGCCGGTCCGCAAGATCCGCGAGGCGGGCGTCGGCTACATCCCCGAGGATCGGCATCGCCGCGGCCTCCTGTTGAGCGCGCCGATCTGGGAAAACGACATGCTCGGCCGCCAGACCCAGGCGCCGTTCGTGAAGCGAGGATTCTGGATCGATCCCAAAGGAGCACGGCAACACGCCCAGGGGGTGATCGAGCGTTTCGATGTGCGAACCCCGGGGGTGGACGTCCCCGCCCTGGCGCTCTCGGGCGGTAATCAGCAGAAGTTGATCGTCGGCCGCGAGCTGTCCTCTGACATCAGCGTCCTCATAGCCAGCCACCCGACCAGGGGCATCGATGTGGGCGCCCAGGCCGCGGTCTGGGACGAGCTACGTAAGGCCCGCCACGACGGAATGGGCATCATCCTCATCTCGGCCGACCTGGACGAGCTGATCGGGCTCTCGGACCGGCTGTTCGTGATGCTGCGCGGTCGCCTGGTCGCAGACCTCGACCCGGCCACGGTCACGCCCCGAGACCTCGGCAGCTACATGACCGGCGCGAAGGAGGCAGGCGAATGAAGCAGCGTCTCCTGGTGGCGGCTCCGCCCGTCGCAGCGGTCGTCTTCTCGCTGCTCGTCTCGGCGATCGTCCTCCTGGCGTCTGGCGCCAACCCTTTCGAGGCCTTCGGGAATGTGGCCGAATACGGGACCAGGCTCAACACGCTGGTCGAGACCCTCAACTGGTCCACACCCCTCTACCTCTCGGCGATCGCGGTCGCCATCGGGTTCCGCATGAACTTGTTCAACATCGGCGTCGAGGGCCAGTACATAGGGGCGGCCTTCATCGCGGCACAGGTCGGTTCCGTGCTCGAGCTTCCGCCGGTCCTCCACGTCGGGATCATCATCCTCACTGCGATGGCGGTGGGAGGTTTCTTCGCCGGCTTGGCAGGGTTCATGAAGGTGACCCGAGGGGTCCACGAGGTCATTTCGACGATCATGCTGAACGCCATCATCGTCAGCGGGATCGTTTCCTACCTTCTCGGGGTGTGGGATGTCCCCGACGCCGGACTCGACACCGCCCTCGGCACGATCCCCCAGTCGGGCTGGTTCCCTTCGCTCTCG
>JBFGRR010000190.1:0-3689 GCA_041567215.1 Acidimicrobiia bacterium
CAGCCCTCACCCCACCCTGGCCACCAGCACCCGGAAATCCCCCAGCCCGCGCGGGTGCATGAGCGTCTCCGCCTCAGTCCGGACGGTCCGCACCTTCAACCGCTCCATCTCGTCCCCCGCCCGCGCCAGATCCAGCTCCCGGTGCCGCAATTCCGAGATCCGCTCACGCAGGCCGAGCGAAGCCAGGAAGTCGTCCTGGCGCCACACCGTCACCTCCGCACCGGCCTCCCGGGCGATCGTCTCCAGCGCCGTGAAGTTCACGTCGGCGGTGATGTCGGTCGCCCCGGGGTCATCCAGAGGATGTGGCCCCAGGTGATGGGCCCGGTAGGTGCGCAGCGTCCCGTCCTGGCGGCGGGGCGCCAGGCCCTCGGCCGAATCCCCGTAGTCCACCACCAGCACCGACCCTTCTTCGATCATCGCCAGCGCCGTCTGCATCCACAAAGCCGCCTCCAACTGGACCTCGACCCAGCCCCCCTCTGGGACCGCCCCCGCAAACCGATCCAGCCAGGCGGCCACCTCCGGCCGCACCGGGGCGTCTACCAGGCACAGGTCGCCCTCCGACACCCCCACCCAGCGCTCCCGCCAGCCGTCGCCCTTCATCTGGGCGATCGCCATCGGCAGGTTGTCGATCAATTCGTTGGCGAGGACCACACCGCGGAACGGCACCGGCAGGTCGCCCAGTGCCGCCACCACCCGCTCCTCACCCACCAGAGCAGCCAGTTCGGTGCGCGCCGCCGGGGAGGCCTCCACCGCCCAGGCATCGCACGGATGCGCCGCCAACAAAGGACGCAGAAGCGAACCGGAGCCTCCACCCACCTCCACCAGGCGGAAAGGGTCGCCGATGCGAGCGTGCTCCGACGCCACGAATGAACCGAGCATCTCGCCGAACATCGGACTGACCTCGGGAGAGGTGAGGAAGTCGCCGCCTTTCACCGAACGCAACTCCGCCGAAGTGAAGAAACCGCCGTCCCCGTAGAGGGCCTCGGCCATGAACCGTTCGAACGGGAGGGGCCCGAAGTGGCCGATGTGTTCGATGAGCCGGTTCTTCATGCGCAGCACCATGATCGCACTCCGGCGAGGGGCGAGTCCATCCGCCATACTCGGCACATGAAGTTCGGCATCACCTTCTTCCCCACCGACCTCTCCCTCCAACCCGTGGAACTCGGCGTCATGGCCGAGGATCTCGGCTTCGAATCGATCTGGTTCGCCGAGCACTCGCACATCCCCACATCGAGGACCAGCCCGTGGGGGGGAGTCAAGGGAGCCAGTCCCCTTCCAGAGAAGTACTGGCGGACCCACGACGCCTTCGTGGCACTGGGCGCGATCGCCGCCGTCACCAGCCAGATCAAGCTGGGCACGGGGATCACCCTGATCGCCCAGCGCGACGCGATCTGGACCGCCAAAGACGTCGCCTCCCTGGATGTGATCTCCGGCGGCAGGGCCATCTTCGGGATCGGCTACGGGTGGAACCGCGAGGAGATGGCCTCCCACGGCATCGACTACCGGGAGCGGCGCGCCCTCACCCGGGAGAAGGTGCTGATGATGAAGTCGCTGTGGACCGAGGAGGTCGCCTCGTTCGACGGTGAATTGATCTCCCTCGAACCGTCGTGGGCCTACCCGAAGCCACTCCAGAAGCCTCATCCGCCGGTGATCCTGGGGGCGGGAGCGGGTCCGAAGACCATCGCCCACCTGGCCGAGTTCTGCGACGGGTGGATCCCGCTGGGACGCCACGACCTCGACGGCAAGGTCGACGAGGTGCGGGAGGCCGTCCGGGCCGCCGGAAGGGACCGCTTCGAGATCTCCTACTACGGGGCTGGCAAAACCACGGAAAAGCTCGACCACCTCGCCTCCCTCGGCGTAGATCGGGCCGTGTTCAGGGTCGAGTCCGACTCGCCCCAGCAGGTCCGCGACAGCCTCCGCGAGTACGCAGCGGTGATGGCCGATTATGCGGGCTGATCCCCTCGACATCGTCTTCCTGTCGAGCGAGGTGGTCCCCTTCTCGAAGACGGGCGGACTGGCAGACGTCGCCGGAGCCCTCCCGGCGGCGCTCCGCCGAGCCGGCCACTCCGTCACGACGATCACCCCTCTCTACGCGACGGTCGATCGCACCGGCATCGAGCCCCGTGAAGACCTGGGCGACCGGACCGTCACGGCGGGGCCGTTCAGCTTCGATTACACGGTGCACGAACACAGCGGAAGCCAGACCCTCTTCCTCAACATCCCCGCCCTCTTCGAGCGGCCCACCATCTACACCGACGGGCCCGACGAGCACATCCGCTTCGCTGCGTGGGCCAAGGCCGCGCTCGAGGTGATCGCCGAAATCGGCGAACGGCCTGACATCATCCACGTCAACGACTGGCAGACCGGGTCGGTGCCGGCCCTTCTCAAAGGCCCGATGGCCGACAACCCGGTCCTGGGCGGCGTGTCGACCGTGCTCACCATCCACAACCTGGGTTATCAGGGGGTCTTCGGGCCCGACGCGATCGCCGTCATGGGCCTGACCGGGTTCGAATACCTGCTGCATCAGGAACACCTCGACCTCGGGTGGGTGTCGCTCCTGGAGACCGCAATCCTCCACGCCGACGCCATCACGACCGTGAGCCCGACCTACGCCAAAGAGATCCAGACCCCCGACGGCGGGGCCGGCCTCGACGATCTCCTGCGCCGGCGTGCTGCCGACGTGCACGGGATCCTCAACGGCATCGACGACGACGTGTGGAATCCCCGCCTCGACCGCTACATCCCCCACCGTTACTCGGCCAAGAGTCTCTGGCGCAAGGAATGGTGCAAGCGTGACCTGCTGGCGAGCCTCGGACTGCCGTATCACAAGGGGGTGCCGGTGGTCGGCCTCATCTCCCGGCTGACCCACCAGAAAGGCATCGACCTCCTGAAGGGGCCGCTCGCCCACTTCCTCCAGAGTTGGGACATGCGCCTCGTGGTCCTCGGAAGTGGCGAGGCCGACTACGAGGAGTTCTTCGCCTGGCTGGCCCGCATCCAGCCCGACAAGGTGTCGTTCACATCCGGCTACGACGAGGGCCTGTCACACCGGATCGAGGCCGGATCGGACATCTTCCTGATGCCGTCGCTATACGAGCCGTGCGGGCTCAATCAGATGTACAGCCTCGCCTACGGGACCGCTCCGGTGGTGCGGAAGGTGGGTGGACTCGCCGACACGGTCGAACACTTCAACCCGACCGCAGGCACCGGCACCGGCTTCGTGTTCGAGCACTTCAGCGAGGATGGACTGGGATGGGCGCTGGGACAAGCCTTGGCGACCCACACCGATCAGAAGACCTGGCAGATCCTCCAGCGCAACGGGATGGAGATCGACAACTCCTGGACCGAGCGAGCAGCCGAATACGAGGCGCTGTACCGCAAGCTCTAGGCGAACAGCCCGATGATCCAGTCCCAGTAGACCCAGCCTGCGGCACCTGCGGCCACCACCGCCAGTCCGGCGATGATCCAGCGCAGCGGATGCCTCTCCGGAGGTTCGACGAGGGCCGTCTCCCGCAGGTGGGCGTAGGCACGCTCGGGAGACCGCTTCTCCTTCTCGACCCGCTGCGTCATCTCCTGAAAGACCTCCGAGCGCAGGTGCGCCGGCCGCGTCACGGCCGTGGGGAGTCGGTCTGTTCGCTTCTTTCGCATGCTCAAGGCTCTATCGGCGGTTCGGGCGCAAGACTGGAGAACGA
>JBFGRR010000191.1:0-3658 GCA_041567215.1 Acidimicrobiia bacterium
GGGGATCTCATCGACCTGCGGACCAATGCCCTGGCAGGGGCCGACGACCTGCTGGTGCTGGAGGTGGATGAGGCTTTCGGCACCTTCGAGCGCATCAACCTGAAGGGTCTCCAGGTGACCAGCGTCGAACCCGAGCACCTCGATCACTTCGGCACCTTCGCCCAGCTCGAGGCGGCGTTCTTGAGAGTGATGCGGAGCGTCGACGGACCGGTCGTGGCCTGCATGGACGACCCGGGGGCTGCTCGGCTCGCGGAGAGGACCAAGGCGCTCACCTACGGTCTCGAGGATGGCGCGGACTACCGGATCCTCGAGTTCGAGCCCTCGCCCGGTTCTGTCGCTTTCCGGGTGGAGGGCCGGGGAGCGGCAACGGATGTCCTGGTTCCCAGACCGGGCATCCACATGGCCCGGAACGCTGCGGGGGTTCTCAGCCTCCTCCATGCACTCGGCCACGACTTGGAGTCGGCCGCTGCAGGGCTACGTTCGTTCCATGGGGTGCGACGGCGCTTCGAGCATCGCGGGACCGTCGACGGAGTGACGATGGTGGACGACTACGCCCATCATCCGACCGAGGTCGCCGCCACTCTGCGGGCCGCCCGCCACTCGGCCCCCACTCGGCTCGTGGCGGTGTTCCAACCGCACCTCTACTCGCGCACGGAGATGCTCCACCGCGAGTTCGGGGCGGCGCTGGCCCTCGCCGACCTGGTGGTTGTCACCGACGTCTACGCGGCGCGGGAGGTGCCCCAGCCTGGGGTCACCGGACGACTCGTGGCCGATGCCGCAACCAGGGCGGGGTCGGCCGGTGTTCGGTACGTGCCCCATCGCGCCGATCTCGCAGGCGTCCTCGCCGAACTGTGCCGGCCCGGAGACCTGGTCGTCACCATGGGTGCGGGTGACGTGACCACCGTGTCGGCGGAGCTGATCGCGGAGTTGACGGCATGAGCGGTCTCGACTCGTTGGGACTGCAGAAGGACGTGAGCCTGGCCGGCCTGACGACCTACAAGCTGGGCGGTCCAGCAGCGTGGTTCGCCGACGTCTCCGACAAGGCGGAGCTCGAATCGGTGGGGGAGGCGGCAGTCGCGGACAGAGTCCCGGTTTTCGTGCTGGGCCGGGGAAGCAACGTCGTTGTCTCTGATCGCGGGTTCCCGGGTCTGGTCCTCCGCCTGAGCGGCGAATTCGCGCACATCGAGCACACCCCCGAGTCGATCGTCGCCGGGGGGGCCGTCCCGCTGCCGGTCCTCGCCCGATCTGCGGTGTCGGAGGGCAGGCTGGGTCTGGAATTCTTCGTCGGTATCCCGGGCTCGGTCGGCGGCGCCGTGCGTCAGAACGCCGGTTGCCACGGGTCTGAGACCAAAGACGTTCTCGTCTCGGCAGATGTCTTCGATCTCGACTCGGCGTCATGGTCGGTGTCTGACCCCACAGACCTGGAGATGGCCTACCGCCACTCGTCGGTGCGACCGCGGCAGGTCGTTGCGATGGCACGATTCCGGTTCACCCCCGGATCGCCCGAAGAAGGCGAGGCCAAGCTGCGGGAGATCACCCGGTGGCGCAGAGACAACCAGCCTGGTGGGACGTTCAACGCCGGGAGTGTCTTCAAGAACCCACCCGGGGATTCGGCCGGGCGGATCATCGACTCGATCGGCCTGAAGGGCTTCGCCGTGGGTGAGACCCGCGTCTCGCCACGACACGCCAACTTCTTCGAGTCCGGCCCGGGAGCCACGGCGGCCGACCTCCACCGCCTGGTGGTCGAGGTCCGTCAACGGGTGGCGGAGGCCACAGGGGTCATGCTCGAGCCAGAGATCCTCTTCATCGGCGAGTTCTGACATGGATCGCAGGTTTGCCGAGAGACGGCGGGAGGTCGGAGAGACCAAGGCGCGCAGCGGGCTGGCCCGATCGCTGGCGTTGCTCCTTGCGCTCGCAGTCCTCGCCGGCGTCGTCTGGCTCTTCCAGTCGCCTCATCTGTCGGTGCGCGATGTGAGGATCGAGGGGGCCGGCCGCAGCGATGCCGCCGCCCTGGCCAATTCGGCCGGAGCCGTCGAGGGCCGCCCGATGATCCTCGTGGACGCGGGAGGAGTGACGGAGGCCATCGAAGCGGACCCGTGGGTGGCAGAGGTCGAGGTGGAGCGACGCTGGCCCGACATCATCGTGGTCCGGGTCACCGAGCGGATCCCGGTGGCGTGGGTGCTGGCAGAAGGATCCTGGAACCTCGTGGATGCCTCGGGCGTCGTGCTCGGATCGGACTCGCTACCCGATGACGACGGTCGGCCGTTGATCAACGGGGGTGCCGGTCTGGCCGACGCGGTGGTCCTGGCCGCCGTCCGTTTCGCAGATTCACTGCGGGCGGATCTCGCCGTTGGTGCGGTCATCGCGGTGGCTGACGGCCAGATCAACGCTCTGGTGGGGGATTACGAGGTGCGCGTGGGTGGACCCGAGGACGTCGATCTCAAGGCGAAGGCGCTCGCGGCGGTGCTGGACACCGATCCCGAACCGGGTTCCATCGTCACCGTCATCGCCCCCACCCGACCCGCGGTGGCACCCCCCATCAGCCAACCCTGAAGTGGGTTGAGGTTCGACCTCTAGTTGAGCCTGAGGCGTTTGGGGTTTACGAGGGCGCTCCCGATGTGTAAAGCTCTACTCCAACCATAAGTCGTCGAGGAGATTCATGAGTACCAAAGCAAAGGCCAGCGGCGGCTACCTGGCCGTGATCAAGGTGGTCGGAGTCGGTGGCGGAGGCGTCAATGCCGTCAACCGGATGATCGAGGCAGGGGTGCGCGGCGTCGAATTCGTCGCACTCAACACGGATGCACAGGCGTTGCTCATGTCGGACGCCGACGTCAAGCTCGACATCGGACGCGACATCACCCGGGGGCTGGGAGCCGGAGCCGATCCCGAGATCGGGCGTGCCGCCGCCGAGGCGCACCGCCAGGAACTCGAAGAGGTCCTCAAGGGCTCCGACATGGTCTTCATCACCGCCGGCGAGGGTGGCGGGACCGGCACCGGAGGGGCACCCGTGGTGGCCGAAGTCGCCAAGAGCCTGGGAGCGCTGACGGTGGGCGTGGTGACCCGGCCGTTCGGCTTCGAGGGCCGCCGTCGCTCCGCACATGCCGAGGAAGGCATCCAGGCGCTGCGGGGCGCGGTCGACACGCTGATCGTGATACCGAACGACCGGCTCCTCGAAGTCGGTGACCCCAAATCGCCCATGACGGAGACCTTCCGGCTCGCCGACGAAGTGCTCACCAGCGGTGTCGCCGGGATCACCGGGATCATCACCACCCCCGGCCTCATCAACGTGGACTTCGCCGACGTGAAGACGATCATGTCCGACGCCGGCACGGCGGTGATGGGCATCGGCCGTGCCACGGGTGACGAGCGCGGCACGCAGGCCGCCCAGCGGGCCATCTCGAGTCCGCTCCTGGAGACCTCGATGGAAGGCGCCCGCGGCGTGCTCCTCTCGGTGGCCGGGCCCAACTCGATGACCCTGCACGAAGCCACGAACGCGGCGAAGGTGGTCGCCGACCATGCCGACGACGATGCGGACATCATCTTCGGTGCTCTCGTCGACGACAGCCTGGGAGAGGAGATGCGGGTGACCGTCATCGCCGCCGGCTTCGATCGCCGGTCCCGGCGCTTCTCCGAGAGTTCGGGAGGGGCAGCCGACGAC
>JBFGRR010000192.1:0-3648 GCA_041567215.1 Acidimicrobiia bacterium
CCAGCGCGAAACCGACAGCGCAGGGGAGAGTCAGGATGGCGATGGCTCCCCCAACCGAGAGTTCGGTTGCTGCCAGCGCCCCGACGATCGAGGGAGCGCCGAAGGCAGCCAAGCGGCTACCCGCGGTCATCGCCCCCAGGCCGGCCCCGCGCCGGCCAGGGAGGCGGGCGGCATCGTCGTAGATTCGGGGGAAGAACGTCGCGATACCCAAACCGGCGACCGCGTATCCGGCGAGTACCGCGGGCCCTGACGGCACCAGAGACGCGACGGCGAGGCCCACGAAAGACAGCGTTACTGCCACGCGGTGGAGGCGATCCCGTCCGAGGCGTGCGTGCGCCCAGTCACCTCCGAAACGCCCCGCCGTCATCCCGGCCGTGACAGCCGCGAAGGCGAGACCTGCCAGCCCGGCGGAAGCCTCCAGGTCGTCGGCGAGCCGGAACGCTGCCCAGTCGCTGGCGGTCTGCTCCATCACGGCTGCGAACGCAGCGACCAGAGCGAGCCAGGCCATGGAGCGCCGCCCCGAGCGGCCTGGAGACGCCGCCATTGCGGGCGACGGCACACCGCTCGTCTGAACATGGTCCTCGTCGGCGGCTAGAAACCCTCGCGAGACAAATAGGACGAGCACCGCAGACAGCGAGGCGATGACGGTGATGTGGGATGGGAGTCCGGCGCCGAGGCCGGCGGCAAGTGACGCCCCGAGGCCACCGAGAACCGTGCCGAGACTCCAAACCCCGTGAAGCCGGTTCATCACCGGAACCCGCCTGCGAGCGCTGATCCAGGACCCCTGCAAGTTCATGGCGATGTCGACGAGGACGTCCATGAACATGAAGGCGCCCACGCCAAAGGCGAGTGTGAGGGGAGTGGTCGCGAAGGCCACCGCCAGGACAGACGAGACGAGGCCGGCGCCGCCGAACAGGAGCACGGTCCGGGTGGTGAAACGCTCCACGATCCGGCCGGCGACAGCGCTACCGAGCAGTCCCAGAGCCCCTCCGAGGCTGAGGATGATGCCGAGTCCGGCAACCGTGACCCCGGCGCGGTCTCGGACCTCGGGCAGGCGAGCGGCGACCGATGACCACACCATGCCGTTCACGAAGAATTGGATGGCAACTGACAGCAGCGCCCGGCGGTCGGACCTGGCGATGGTGTTGGGGTGGGGGGCGCTGGAGCCACCGGTCATGCGGGGCGACGCTAGCCGCCGATCAGCGACCGACCGTAGCCCCGATGTCAAACCCTCTTGACAGCAAGAGATGTCGGGTATACGTTACAAAATGTCAAACGCATCATACAGCGAAAGAGAGGTCGAGAACGTGACGTCGGCGGAGAAGGGAACCTGGGTCGTGCTGGTGACGCTGGTGGTCGTCTACGGGTATTACTTCACGAAGATCATCGCGGAGTCGACTGTGACTCCGATTGGCGAGATCGACTATCAGGCGCCTCTCGTGCTGATGGTCCTGCTTTTCATCCTCGTGGTGATCGCCGGCCACGTGCTGCTCGCCATCGCGAACAGAGGACTCGATGTTTCGGATGAGAGGGACCGGCGGATCGACCGGTTCGGCGAGTACATCGGTGGTTTCGTGATGGGAACCGGTCTCTTGGTGACGCTGGGCCTGGCGATGGCCGAGGTCGAGTACTTCTGGATCGCCCACACGGTGCTCGGGGTATTGGTGATTGCAGAGGCGGTCACGTCCGCCGTGAAGATCGTCATGTATCGAAGGGGGTTCTGGGTTGGCTCGGAAGACTCGGGTTACGAACTCGGTTAGAGCTCTCCGCTTCAACGCCGGCGAGATGACCCAGGTGGAACTCGCGGAGAGGACCGGGGTGACCAGGCAGACCATCATCGCCATAGAGCGCGGTCATTACTCGCCCACGCTGGAGACGGCGTTCAAGATTGCCCGCGTCTTCGGGGTCCCCTTCGACGAGGTGTTCCACTACCCAGAAGACTGAAGTGACTCCCTGTCACAGGTGGAGGAAGGTCTTCGTTGTCTCCTTCAGATCGTCTCGAGCCGGAAGACGGCGTCCTCGGGGTCCACGAACTCTGCCAGGGTGGGCATCTTGGCGCGCACCAGGTCGAGGATCGGTTCCTTCTCGGCGCCGACCAACTCGACCGCCTTGCCCACACTCACCTCGGCCCCGATTTGGACGGTCACCTTGGGGTGGGCCCGGAGGTTCTTGCACCAGTCGGTGTCACCCTTCCAGCCCGCGAGGACATGGGTGAGGCCGTCGACCTCGAAATAGTCGAGTGCCACGGTGTGGGGATTCCCGGTCCGCCGGCCCGTGGTGGTGATCAGCAGGGCGTGCTTCTTCATCCACCGGTTCAGCGGGGTGCGATAGAGCCACTTGGGAACCTTCACGAGGAACATGGCCAAGCGACTCCGGTTGACGATCGCCGGCACGAAGCGGGTTTCGATCATCCGATACATGGTTCCAGCATGCCCATCTGAACCCTGCTTCGAACAGGAGCATTCGTCCCCAATTCGCCGGCATTTCCGGCAGCGAATCACGTCCACGCCCATGTACTGTTTGCCGAGACGGATCGGCGTGTAGGTCTGCGGAGGGTGAGATGAGGAAGGTCCTGTTGCTTGCGGTGCTGCTGACGCTCTCGGCCTGTGCCACGGCCGCCGAGAACCTGGCCGAGAACGTGATCGAGAACTCCATCGAGGGTGAGCTCGGTGGAGACGCCTCGGTGAGTGTGGAGGACGATTCGATCCAGATCACAAGCGATGAAGGGTCGGTCTCGGTGGGTGAAGGGGTCGACGTGCCCGAGGGGTTCCCGCTCCCGGTGCTCGATGGGGGCACGGTCTTCTACTCGGCGACGGATGCGTCCTCCACGGTCGTCATGATCGAGTACCCGGGGGCCATGCTCGAGGAACTGGTCGCGACCTACGAGGACTACTTCGCCGGTCAGGGCGACGTTCAGAAAGTCGAGATGTCCAATCCCACGATGTACATCTGGAGTACCTCCGACGGCAACCAGAGTGTGACGGTCGCCGACAACGGCGATGGATCGATCCAGGTGCAGATGGCTGCCTCTGGTTGAGGTTCGCTCCGACTTGACGAACCGGCCGCTTCGGTGGACGCTCTCACGGTTGTGAGCAGCGTCATCGTGGCCAGCGGCCTCCGGAAGTCTTTCGGCGAGGTCGATGCCGTCGTCGATCTCAGCTTCGAGGTGGGTGCCGGAACCGTGCTTGGACTGCTCGGACCCAACGGGGCGGGAAAGACCACCACCAACAAGATGCTCACCACGCTGCTGCCCATCGACGGGGGCACCGCATCCGTCGCCGGTTTCGACCTCGGTAGCCAGCCGGAGGCGGTGCGGCGGGTGATTGGCGTGGCGGGGCAGTCCGCGGCCATCGACGAGAAGCTGACGGCGAGAGAGAACCTCGAGCTCTTCGCCCGCTTGTACAAGATCCCCAAGCCGGAGCGGACGGCGCGTGTCGAAGAGTTGATCGATCGCTTCGACCTCGGAGAGTTCGCCCATCGGGTGGCCGCCACCTACTCGGGCGGCCAGCGCCGCCGCCTCGACGTCGTGGCTGCGCTGGTGGCCAGGCCCCCGGCGATATTCCTCGACGAGCCGACGACGGGCCTCGACCCGCGCAGCCGCAAGGAGCTCTGGGCGGAGATACGGTCGATGGCCGATGCCGGCGCAGC
>JBFGRR010000193.1:0-3648 GCA_041567215.1 Acidimicrobiia bacterium
CCTCGCCAACGGAATCGGGCGATTCACCGGCAACTGGTTGACAGGCGTGACGGCCGCAACGTTGTTGACGACGATGGCGGCGCCTCTCAACTTCGCGGTGGCGCTCGCTCTGTTCCAGACCGGCTTTCTTCCCACCGGCTACGCCTACTGGAAGGCGAGTCGATCAGCGCCGGGTGACATCGAACATGTCAGGGCTGTTTTGCGGGCCCGGGCGACCGCAGCGCCCGATCCGCCCGATGCGATCAGTCGCGGAAGTTGACGTACTGAAGGGGAAGCCGGAAGTCGAGCTGCTTGAGGTGGGCGATCACCTCTTGGAGGTCGTCACGTTTCTTCCCCTGGATTCGGAGCTGATCGCCCTGCACCTGGACCTGGACCTTCAGTTTGGTGTCGCGGATCGACTTCGACAGCTCCTTGGCGGCTTCCTGCGGAATGCCGGCATGCAACTTGAATTCGGCGCGGGTGCGTCCCCCGGCCGCCGGCTTGAGGTCTCCGCCGCTGATGGCCTTGACGGACACACCGCGCCGAACCAGCTTCTCCTTGAGGACATCGATGGCGGCTTCGGCTCTTCCATCGGAGGCCGACTCCACGGTGATGGAGCCGTCGCCGAGGGTGATGTTGGTGTCGGTGCCGCGGAAGTCGTAGCGCGTGGCGGTTTCGCGAGCGGCCTGGTCGACTGCGTTGCGGACCTCCTGCATGTCCAGCTGGGAGACGATGTCGAACGTGGGCATGCGGCCACGGTATCAGACGCGCCGGCCTGCTCGTTGCGTCAGAGGTAGACGCCCCCGTAGTCGGGTTTCTCGGGCGACGCCAGCTGCCGGCTGCGCAGCTCGGCGAGCTGCGCCTGGGCGGCGAGCTGCTGGCTCATGAGACTGGCCTGAATGCCGTGGAACAAGCCCTCCAACCAGCCCACGAGCTGCGCCTGCGCCACTCGCAGCTCGGATTCACTCGGGGCGGAGGAGGTCAGCGGCTGGAAGATCTCATTGAACTCTTCCCTCAAATCCTCGGACAGCACCTCGGCCAGCTCGCCCAACGTCCGCTGGTGTACCTCGAGGAGGCGTGTGCGTCCGGCCTCGTCGAGCGGAGCCTGACGGACTTCCTCCAGCATTGCGCGGGTCATCGAGGCGATCCGGATGATCTTCGTGGGCTCTGACACGGGAGGCTCTGACACGGGAGGCTCTGACCCGCGAGCCTCGACGCCGTCGGGGCGGATGGGCTGACTCATCGGCTTGAGGTTAGCCGGTGCGGGCGCCAGGGCTCATCGACCCGCACAGCCGACGACGACGGGTACGATCGGATCCGAACCCCACACCGCAATCGCAGCTCGAACAACTCAAACAATTCTCGAATAAAGCTAACTACTGTGGTACGATCATCGCCATCGTTGCGATAGGAGGATCCGTGCAAGAAGACCTGCCTCCCATCCTCGACGCCGCTCAGGTCGCCGACCTCTTGGGAATGAACGTGCAGATGGTCAGGAAGTATGCGCGTGAGGGCCGGATTCCGGCGTACCGCCTCCCGGGCGGCAGAGCATTCAAGTTCTTCCGAGATGAAGTGTTCGAATTCTTGCGTGCCCATCCCGTCGACGTGGAAGAGCCCGAGGACGTCAACGCCGCCCGGGAGTGACGGGCTGCAACGCCATCACGATCGCGCCATGCGGGACGAACCAAATCGTTCCACGGGCGCTTTCCACCACGATGTGGTCTACGGCTGCGACTGCCACTCGGCCTTCGATGATTTCGTCGGAATGGACCGACACGACGACCACCAGCTCGCCCGTCTGCTCGAACTCCGCCAGGCGGGCCTTGAAGGTGGCCGATCCTCCCAAGCTGGTGTCGACGCCGCCATGGCTCGCCTCGGTTACGAGCTTCCAGACCGCCGGTCCCGACAAGTTCACCGATGCGGCAGCATGGCCGGTCTCGATGACGGCCAGATCGCCCTTGGCGTACACGACGTGTCCGGTCACCGATGTGTCGCGCCAGCTCACCGTCACGGTGTGGCCGGCGCTCATCACTTCATGGGCGACCACGGCGAGGTCACGTTTGCGCAGGCGGGAGCGTTCGGCATCGGACTCGATGTCCTCGGCCTCCCAGCGCAGTTCGCGTGCCGCCGCCTGGCGGAGGTCCGCAGCCAGCTCGGCGAAATCCTCAGATCCGGGCGACATCATGCTCCGTGACCGCTTGACAGCACTTCGTGGCCCCACCGTATCATGCGCCTTCTCGCCGAAATAGGGGAATGACGACGTGGCAGTTCCGAACCGCACGGGGGAGCCGGCTCGGCTGACTCCGGCCGCGCCTCGCCGTGGTCTCTTGAGCCGACTGTCGGCCGGTCACATCATCATGATCGTTGCTGCGGTGCTCGCCGCGCTGGTCAACTTGAGCCTGCTCCAATCACGCGACGAGACGTTCTTGGTCACGGTTGCTGCTTCGGAGATCCTGCCCGGCCAGACGATCGCTGTCGGAGATCTCCGCTCAGCCGAGATCAGGGCATCGGGCGACCTGCTCGATCGGCTGGTCATGTTCGAAGACGTGGCGGGGCTCGAGGGCTTGATCGCCGTCCGGCCGCTCGCGTCAGGCGATCTCGTCGGTCTCGACGACTTCCAGGCGGCAGCCGCTCCGCTGCAGCAGCGAGCGATGAGCATCCCCGTCGACGAGGAGTTTGCCGTCGGCGGAGCAGTCACGTCTGCCGACTTGGTCGATGTCATTGCAGTGGAAGACGGTGTCGCATCGTATGTGGTTGCGGGCGCACAGGTGCTGGCAGTACCGGTGGCCGACGAGCGGGGCTTCACCGGGAGCGGGCCGTTCTTCGTGACAGTCGCAGTGACGGGCGACCAGGCGTTGGCCATTGCTTCGGCGCTGGATGTGGGGGCGGTTCACGTCGTCCGCTCGACGGGTGCAGAGGAGCCCGACCTCACTCGATACGATCCCACAGAGATCGCGACGGAAGAAGAAGCCCCGGCCGGCGCGGCCGATGAGGGAGGATCAGGAGCGGGGGGCGGCCAGTCAGATGGCGGGTCGTGAAGTAGAGCTCGCCGTCGTCGTCTCCCCACGTGAGTGGGCGGAGCGGCTCCATCGATTCACGATGGACTACGGGGGAGCGCGGGTCAGAGTGCGCGTGCTCTCGCCCGAAGACGCCTTGGCGCAGGAATATCAAGTGTTGGTGATCGACGACATCTCGTCGTTTCTCAACCGGCGCCTGGTCCAGCAGGTGCAGCTTCAAGGCCGCAAAGTGCTGGGTGTCTACGACCTCGACGACGGTGACGATGGGCGCCGCAGACTCGAGGAGCTGGGTGTCGACGACACGATGGACGCTCGGATGTCCGCAGAGGACTTCATTCGACGAATCGATGCCCTGGGTGTCGGCGTTACGGAAGCGACGGTTTTACCAGAGGCGCCGGTGGGCGTCGAGATGGAGGTCGACGATGCCGTCGCTCCTCGCCGACTGACGGCGGTCGGTTCCTCGTCCGGCGGTTGTGGTGCCACGGAGGTGAGCCTCGCACTGGCGCACGTTCTGGCAGGGGCGTCGCCAACGATTCTGATGGATCTCGACAACGTTCGACCAACCATCGCGCAGCGGCTGGGGTTGCCCCTCCATCCCAACCTCCGCACCACCGTCGAGGCGCTGCTCCACGCCCCAGAACGGCTGGAGCAG
>JBFGRR010000194.1:0-3630 GCA_041567215.1 Acidimicrobiia bacterium
CCTGGCAACGGGCTTCCTGGCACGAGCGGCTCAAGGCCGGCGCCTGGCGATTCGCCGAAGCGGTCATCGCCGCCAACGCCTCCTCCTAGATCGGGTCGAGGAACACGACCGGGATCTCACGCTCGGTACGCGCCTGGTAGTCCGCATATCCCCGGTAGGCAGCGACGACACGTGGCCACCACGCCGCACGCTCGTCCGCATCGGCCGTCCGGGCGGTGGCCTTCCATCGCCTTCCGCGCACTTGAACCGTCACGGACGGATCGGAGACCAGATTGGCGTACCACTCGGGATCGTCGGGCCGCCCACCCCAGGAAGCGATCACCACGAGCGAGTCGCCATCCTTCAGGTAGAGGAGGGGCACCGTGTGCCGGCGCCCGGTCACCCTGCCGGTCGTGGTCAACAGCATCATGTCGTTGTCCACCATCCGGCGGCCAACCAATCCAAAGGTGGACCGGTAGGCCCAGCGATGGATCGCCGAGAGCCGCTTGGCGGTGAGATCCTTCACGGGGCAGGCATCGTAGGTGGGTATCGTGACCTCGGTGCGGGAAGGAGCGTCCGTGGCACTGATCTATGAGTGGGGATTCCACGTCAAGGCGGGAAGAGAGGCCGACTTCGAGTCGTGGCTGGCCCTCAACGAGGCCGCCCTCGCCGAGAAGTCACCCGATCACTACGAATACCTCGGCACCTACATTCCGGTATGGGATTCGGTGAAGACCGGGTACCGCCAACTGTGGCGTTACGGCAGTGAACGGGTGCCCGACATGCGCAAGGCTGCCTCGGACACGACCGGCGAATTCACCGCTCTGGCAAGGGACTACCTGGCCTTCGTCGACGAGACCCGATCCGAGGAGGAGACGTTCCGACTCCACCGTTCGGTGATCGTCGACTGAGCCCTCCGACCCTCGCGGCTTTGCCTGGAACCCTTTTCGCCCAATCGTCTCCTTGCGCTTCCCCGAACCTGACGCAGAGCGGCCCCACGATCTCTAGCCTTTGCGAGACGGCAAGGAGAGTCGATGGCAGCCTGCACACACGTCCCAGATGACCTGAATCCACCCACACCGTCCGGTTCGGGGTGCCTCGAATGCGAGGCGGCCGGCAAGCGCGACTGGGTCCACCTCCGGCTCTGCCAGAGCTGTGGTCACGTCGGTTGTTGCGACAACTCGCCGGGCAAGCACGCGACGGCCCACCACCACGCCACCAAGCACCCGTTGATCCGGTCTTTCGAGCCGGATGAACACTGGTGGTGGTGCTATCCGGACGAAAAGGGATTCCACGTTCCCGGCGCACCACCGGCGCCCTCCTACTGACGCCCCGCATCGCCGGCAGGGCGCGCCTATCGTTTGACCGGACGTTCAGGCGGCGATTCTGATGGTTTGCTCAAACTGCGGCACCGAAAACCCCGGTGCAGCCAAATTCTGCATGAGTTGCGGGCACACGCTCGAAAACTCGTGCCCGGCGTGCTCCACCGCCCTCCCCGACGGGGCGCGGTTCTGCTTCAACTGCGGTCATGAACTGACGGCGGGGGCGACGGCCGGCATGAGCGGCCAGTCCACCCAGCAGGTCGCTCAGCAACTGGCCGAGGACATCCGCCGCCAGCCATCGTCGGGCGGCGAGCGGCGGACCATCACACTGATGTTCTGTGACGTGACAGGCTCGACAGCCGCGGCCGAGCAACTCGATCCCGAGGCGTGGGCTCAAGTGATGCGGGGAGCCTTCGACAGGTTCTTCGCACCGGTAGAGCGGTACGGAGGCACCGTCGCCCGGCTGCTCGGCGACGCCATCCTCGCCTATTTCGGAGCCCCCATCGCCCATGAGGACGACCCCGAACGGGCGGTTCTCGCCGGCCTCGACATCATCGAATCGATGAAGCCCTACGCCGACGAGGTCAAGGCGAAGCACGGCATCGAGTTCGGGGTGCGGGTGGGAATCAACACCGGCCTGGTGGTGGTGGAAGACCTCGGGACGGACTCCTACAGCGAATACACCGCCCTCGGCGATGCGGCGAACGTCGCCGCGCGCATGGAGCAGACCGCCGAACCTGGAACAGTCCGCATCGCCCCGGCCACCCACAAGCTGGTCGCTCCACTGTTCGACATCGAAGACGCAGGTGAACTCGCGGTGAAGGGCAAGTCGGAGCCGATGCGCGCATATCGGGTGCTCGCCGCCAAGGCCGAGAGAGGCCGCCTGCGGGGAATCGAGGGCCTGTCGGCCCCGCTGATCGGACGAGACGAGGAGCGCGAGAAGCTCGAAGATGCCGTGAAGGCGCTACAGGCCGGCAGGGGCGGGATCGCGACGCTCATCGGCGAAGCAGGCCTCGGCAAATCGCGGCTCGCATCCGAGCTGAAGCACTTCGTGGCAGCGACCGGAGCGGTCAACTGGCACGAGGGCAAGGCACTCTCCTACGACACCGAGACGCCGTTCGCTCCATTCGTCGACCTGCTCAACGACATGTGCGACATCAGGTCGGAGCAGAACGTGGAGTTGCGGCGCCAAGCCGTCCAAGCCCATGCCGCCGCCCTTGTAGGCGAGCGCGCTCCCGAGGCGACCACTTATCTTTCATCTCTCCTCGGGATCCCACCCACCCAGGACGAACAGGAGACGCTGCGGCATATCGAGCCACCGCTGCTGCGGCAGCGGATGTTCGACTCGGTCGTCGAAATGGTCACCGCGGCGGCGAACACGACTCCCCTGGTTCTCGTCCTCGACGACCTTCACTGGGCCGACTCGACGTCGCTGGAGTTGCTCGAAACCCTGTTGCCGGTGACCAATCGTGTCCCACTCCTGATCCTCGGGCTCTTGCGCCCCCAAAGGCAGGATCCTGCCTGGAAGGTCCACGAGACGGCGGCCCGCGACTACCCGCACCGGTACACGTCGCTGCACCTCCGCCCGCTGAACGAGGAGCAGTCGGCCGACCTGGTCCGATCGCTCCTCGAGATCGACGGCATACCCATGTCGATGCGGCGACTCATCCTCGCCAAGTCGGAAGGCAACCCCTTCTACGTCGAAGAAGTCATCAGGACACTGCTGGACTCGGGGGTCGTGGTGCGTGAGGGCGAGCGGTGGGTGGCCACCGCCGAGGTCGCGGACGTGGCAGTACCCGACTCACTCGTCGCCGTCGTCCAGACCCGCCTCGACTCCCTCGATCCCGAAGTTCGAAAGGTCCTCCAGGCCGGCTCCGTCGTCGGACGCGACTTTGGCGTGGACATCCTCACGGAACTGACCGACCTGGGATCGGACGTGCAGTCGGCTCTCGACGTCCTGCTCCGACGCGAGTTGATCGTGGAGACCCAGGGCGACGCAGAGCGGAGCTTCGCCTTTCGACACGCCATCACCCGGGACGTCGCCTACACGACCCTTCTCCAGAGCACCCGCAGGGATTTCCACCGCCTCGCCGGCAAGTGGCTCGAGGAGCGGCACCCCGACAGAGTGAACGACCTGGCGCGCCACTTCCTGGAGGCCGACGAGGCGACCCGTGCCCTCCCATACGTGGTTGCCGCCGGCGACCGCTCGTTCCACGCCTTCTCGATGCCCGAGGCCATCCGCTACTACCGGACCGCCCTCGAGATCTTCAACGAAGGCGATGACATCGAGCTCGCCAAACGCGCCTACGAGGGTCTCGGCGGGTCGCTC
>JBFGRR010000195.1:0-3625 GCA_041567215.1 Acidimicrobiia bacterium
CCAAGCGCCGTGAGGCCTCGGCCTCGAGCCTGTCGATGGTGGAGCGAAGGGCGACGAACTCCTCAGCGGCCATGGTCGGGTCCGCCACCGGTCCGGCCGCGGCCGTCTCGAGTTCATTCAAGAGATCTACGAATTGCCTCATGAGTAGCAACCTACCGGCACTCTGTGACAGAAAACGATGTTCGACGTACATCCGGTCGCGCCCCGAGTTGCGGTGCGAGGCCCGATGGCAATACTCTTCCGCCTGCCGCGGAGGTTCGCCTCCACGGTTTTGACCTGTGCCAGGGGGTTTCATATACTTCCCGGCCTTGGTCTTTGTACCTTTCCCCCTCTCCTGAAGGGCTCTCCGGCCTGACCCGCGCCGGAGGTTCTGAGAGCGGGTTGTACACACAAGGGTCGGCGAAGCCGGACGAATGAGCCGGGCGCCGATTCTTCGCGTAAGGAGCGAAATGCCGACGATTGAACAGCTCGTCCGCGAGGGCCGGCAGAAGAAGAAGAAGAAGGCGAAGACGGCCGCACTGGCAGGAGCGCCACAGCGGCGTGGCGTCTGCACGCGCGTGTATACGGTCACGCCCAAGAAGCCGAACTCCGCCCTCCGCAAGGTCTGCCGAGTCAGGCTGTCGTCCGGCATCGAAGTCACCGCCTACATCCCCGGCGAGGGCCACAACCTCCAGGAGCACAGCATCGTTCTGGTCAGGGGCGGCCGCGTACGCGACCTTCCCGGCGTTCGCTACAAAGTCATCCGCGGAACGCTCGACGCCTCGGGCGTCTCGAAGCGCCGCCAGGCCCGTTCGCGCTACGGCGCCAAGAAGGTGGACTGATGCGTAGAGCACCGGCGCAGAAGCGAAAGATCGATCCGGACCCGGTATTCCGGAGCGTCCTGGTCAGCCAGGTCATCAACAAGGTTCTCTGGAAGGGCAAGAGGGGTCTCGCCTCGGCCATCGTGTACGACGCCCTCGAGGTCGTCGAGCGACGCACCAATCAGGATCCGGTGAACGTCTTGCGGCGGGCGATCGACAATCTCCGTCCGTCCGTCGAGGTCCGCTCCCGCCGTGTCGGTGGGTCCTCGTACCAGGTCCCCGTCGAGGTTTCCCCGCGTCGCGCCAACACACTGGCGGTGCGCTGGCTGGTGAACTACGCCCGCAAGCGCAAGGAGCCGACGATGTCGGCCCGCCTCGCCAACGAGATCCTCGACGCCTCCAACAACACCGGTGCCGGTGTGAAGCGCAAAGAAGACATCCACAAGATGGCGGAGTCGAACAAGGCCTTCGCCCACTATCGCTGGTAGCCGCCGCCTACCGGCCCTGACAAGTCCATAACGACCGGAGTAGTAGAAGAGATGAGCAACGCGAAGACCGACGCGCTGTCGCACCTGCGTCAGGTGCCGTTGAGTCGTACCCGAAACATCGGGATCATGGCTCACATCGACGCGGGCAAGACCACGCTCACCGAGCGCATCCTCTACTACACCGGTAAGAACTACAAGATCGGTGAGGTCCACGAGGGCGCCGCCACGATGGACTGGATGGAGCAGGAACAAGAGCGCGGCATCACCATCACCTCGGCCGCCACCACCTGCATCTGGCACGACCACAACATCAACATCATCGACACGCCCGGCCACGTCGACTTCACGGTCGAGGTCGAGCGCAGCCTGCGTGTCCTCGACGGTGCGGTCGCCGTCTTCGACGGCGTAGCCGGCGTCGAACCCCAATCCGAGACGGTGTGGCGCCAGGCCGACCGCTACAACGTCCCGCGCATCTGCTTCATCAACAAGCTGGATCGGACCGGCGCCGACTTCTTCGACGACGTGCAGTCGATCAAGGACCGGCTCAAGGCCGTTCCGGTCGTGCTCCAGTTGCCCATCGGCAAGGAGGCCGGCTTCACCGGTGTCATCGATCTCCTCGACATGCGCGCCCACATCTGGAAGGGCGACGACGGAAAGATGTGGGACACCACCGAGATCCCCGAGGACATGGTCGAACTCGCCAACGAGTACCGCACCCAACTCGTCGAGGTGGCTGGCGAGGCAGACGAGGCGATCCTCGAGAAGTACCTCGACGAGCAGCCGATAACCACCGCCGAGCTCAGGGCTGCCATTCGCAAGGGGACGATCGAGCACGTCTTCACTCCGGTCCTCTGCGGGTCGGCGTTCAAGAACAAGGGTGTCCAGCTCCTGCTCGACGCCATCGTCGCCTACCTTCCGAGCCCTCTCGACCTCCCGCCGGTCACCGGCCACGAGCCGAACGACGAAGAGGTCGTGCTCCAGCGCGCCGCCGACGACTCCGAGCCGTTCTCGGCGATCGCCTTCAAGATCATGAGCGACCCCCACGTCGGGAAGCTCACCTACTTCCGCGTCTACTCGGGGCACATGTCGAAGGGCAGCGCCCTCGTCAACCCCCGCACCGGCAAGAAGGAGCGTCTCGGGCGCATCCTCCGGATGCACGCAAATCACCGTGAGGACATCGACGACGTATTCACCGGTGACATCGTCGCCGCCGTCGGCCTCAAGGACGTGCGGACCGGCGACAGCCTCGCCGAGGCCGGCCACGAGATCCAGCTCGAGTCGATGACCTTCCCCGCGCCGGTCATCGCAGTGGCGGTGGAGCCCAAGACCAAGTCGGACGAGGAGAAGCTCTCCGAGTCGCTGGCGAAGCTCTCCGAAGAGGATCCGACCTTCCTGGTCAGGACCGATGAGGAGACCGGGCAGACCATCATCTCCGGGATGGGCGAGCTCCACCTGGAGATCCTCGTGGATCGCCTGCTGCGCGAGTTCAAGGTCGTCGCCAACGTCGGCAGGCCCCAGGTCGCGTATCGCGAGACGATCGCCCAGGCCATCGAAAAGGTCGAGGGCAAGTTCGTGCGGCAGTCCGGAGGCAAAGGCCAGTACGGCCACGTGGTCATCAACCTCGAGCCGACGGGGCCCGGGGGTGGTTACGAGTTCGTGGACGAGGTCAAGGGTGGCCGGATCCCCAGGGAGTACATCCCCTCGGTGGACTCGGGGATCGAAGAGGCCATGGACAACGGCGTTCTCGCCGGATACCCCATGGTGGACATCAGGGCCATCCTCATCGACGGTTCGTACCACGACGTGGACTCGTCCGAGATGGCCTTCCGGATCGCCGGTTCGATCGCTTTCCAGGCCGCGGCCAAGAAGGCCGGGGTCAAGCTGCTCGAGCCGGTGATGGAGGTCGAAGTGGTCACCCCCGAGGAGTACATGGGTGACGTGATCGGGGACCTCAACTCGCGCAGAGGCCAGATCGAGTCGATGAATCAGCGGGCCGGGGCACACGTGGTGAAGTCCCTGGTGCCGTTGGCCGAGATGTTCGGCTACGCCACCGACCTGCGTTCCAAGACGCAGGGGCGTGCCACCTACACCATGCAATTCAATTCGTACAGAGATGTTCCACCGAACATCGCCAGCGACATCGTCACGTCGCGCACAGGCAACTGATCAGGACAAGGAGATAGACCATGGGCAAGGCGAAGTTTGAGCGGTCGAAGCCGCATGTGAATGTGGGGACGATGGGTCATATTGATCATGGGAAGACGACGTTGACGGCGGCGATTACTAAGACGTTGTTGGAGCGTGTTGGTGGGAAGAACACGTTTACGGCGTTTGATC
>JBFGRR010000196.1:0-3625 GCA_041567215.1 Acidimicrobiia bacterium
ATCCGTCGTCGCCGAGCATCTCGCCGTAGCCGGCCGCCTCGACGGCCTTGGCGAGTCCCGCGTCGCGCTGGTGGATCATCACGGCTTTGCGGCCCGTCACCCTCGTGAAGGATTCGAGCGAATCGCCCTCCATTGCGTAACGATCGACCGGTTCCAGTTCCGAAGCCGAGACCATGATGATCAGGCAGTCGTGAGGGATCCCGGAGAGCACCCCTTCGATCACCTTGCGGCGCTCGTTCATCGTCGGCACCACCACTGCCATGGAGGACTCGATCCGGCTGAGGTCCTCGGGCCGAATCAGGGCGGCTGCCTCGCTCCCGGCCGCGATCGATGGGGCGTGCCCGGAATCGATCTCGATCACCTGGGTTGGCTCGTGGATGTGGACGGCGCCGAACCTCTCGTTCCGGCGCGGTCGCTCGATTCGCATACGTCGAGCCTACCGGTGCCGATGGATCAGGTGACAGGCTGGAAACGGTGACGGGTGGCGTAGAAGCGTGCGAGCATCAGCACCGCCGTCGCCGAAGCCGTGATGGCGAAGATGATGATGGCGAGATCCGCATAGGCGGTCCCGTAGACGCCCCAGAGGGCCGCCTCGACCAGGATGATCCACCAGGTCCCCGGCGAGATGCCGCTTGGCGCGTAGGTCCGGAACGCGGTCCAGATCGCCGGCACCACCTGTATCGCCGCCGAGACGCCGAGAACCACGCCGAGGACCAGCCAGCCTCCGGCCATCCAGACCGCTCCGAGGGTCACGCCCCAGCCGATGCCGCGTGCCGCCGCCGCCCAAAGCCGTTCTCCTGCCCGGACGAGGAGCAGCAGGATGACGCCGTAGAAGATCACCATCAGCGCAGCCGAAGGCACGCTCAGCCAGAGGCGCTGGTGGTACAGGTATGCGGTCCATCCGAGATTGGTGACGAGGCCGAGGGCAGGCCATGTGATCGAGACGCCGGCGGGGTCCCTGGTCGTCCACAGCTTGCCGATCTGGGGGAAGAGCGAAGCCACCGCGAGGACGGTCGCGACGACGACGGAAATGTCTGCGACGAGCATGGCCGACGCAGATTAGGTGCCGGTTGTCTCAGCCTCGCCCTGGTTGCCGTGGAGAGGCGACATCTGGCGGTCGTCAACGGAACCTCGCCGGGCTGAGGCCGGCGAGTTGGAGACCGGGCATGTCCGGGGAGTCCGCACCGCCCCCGACGAGAGCAGCCGTGAGCATCCCCGCCCCGGGAGCGGTCTGGATCCCGGTTCCACCCTGGCCCACCAGCCAGAAGAACCCCGGCGCCTGTGGCTCGAACCCGATGACCATGCCTCCATCGGGCGCAAAAGTGCGCAGCCCCGCCCATGCCGACCTGATCGACCTGATTCCGAGGCGGGTGTCCTCGTTGATCCGCTCGATACCGAGCGCCACGTCGATCTCCTCGGGACGTGCATCGCAGGGTTCGGAGGCCGTCTCGTCGGCGGGTGAACACAGCAACTGGCTTCCGTCTGGCTTGAAATACCACTCCTGGGCGACGTTGAAGACGAGCGGCCAGTCCCTCGATCCGTCCGGGGCCGCCACCATGAAGGCGGTGCGGCGTTTGGGGGCGAGTCCCACCGGTGGGATTCCGGCCAGGTGCGCCACTCGATCCCCCCAGGCTCCCGCGGCGTTGACCACCACGTCCGCGGCCAGGCGCAAACCTCCGGCTTCTGCCGTCCAGCCGCCGTTTCGCCTCTCGAGGGCGGTCACCGGTGCCTCGGTGCGTATCTCTCCCCCGTTGCGTCGGGTTCCCCGGACGAACGCCTGGTGCAGTCCTGCCACGTCGATGTCGGCGGCTCCCGGCTCGAACACCCCACCGACCACGCGCTCGGGCCGTAGAGCGGGAACCAACCCGACGGCCTCCGCCCGCCCCAGGACCTCGACGGCTGCGGTGCCACCGGCCTCGGCGCGAATCACCTCGGCCAGGAGGTGCTCCTGATCTGGCCTGGCGACATTGAGGGCGCCCCGAGGCGTCAGGATCGGCGAATCGACCAGGCCCTCCGGCGGTGTGTCGAGGAAAGGCCGGCTCGCGGCGGTGAGAGGCCTGACCGCACCATGTCCGTAGGTCTCGAAGAACAGTGCTGCCGAACGCCCGGTGGTGTGATAGGTGAGCGTCCGCTCGGCCTCCACCACCACGACGGCGTTGTCCTTCGACAAGAAGTAGGCAGCCGACATCCCGGCGATCCCGCCTCCGATGATCAAGACCTCACGCATCCGCCCATGCTGGCACGGGCTTGCCCGTCGACGAGCGAAAAGTCAGTGGCTGCCGCCGCTCAGGGCGGACCAGACCTTTGCGGCCGTGAACGGCATGTCCAGGTTCCGGACGCCGAATGGCGCCAGTGCGTCGTGGACCGCGGCCACCACTGCGGGCGTCGAGCCGATGGTGCCCGACTCCCCGATCCCCTTGGCTCCCAGTGTGTTCTGATCGGTCGGGGTCTGGGTGTGGTCGACGTCGAACGAGGGCAGGCTGGATGCCGTCGGTATCAGGTAGGTGGTCAGGTTTCCAGTGATCGGGTTCGCATCCGAGTCGTACATGACCCGCTCCATGAGCGCCTGGCCGGCTCCCTGGGCCACCCCGCCATGCACCTGGCCGTCGACGACGACGCGGTTGAGGATGGTTCCGCAGTCGTCACAGGCGACGTGCTTGCGGAGGCGAACATCCCCGGTCTCGGTGTCGAGTTCGACCACGGCGACGTGGGCGCCGAATGGCACGGAGGCATCCTCCTGAACCCAGAGGTCCTCGGCGCAGAGCCCGATGTCCATCCCGGCGGGGACGCTCTCCTTGGCGAGCAGCGAGACGTCGGCCCAGGACCAGGAGGTTCGCTGATCTCCGATGACCGCGAAGCGACCCTCCGGGAGGAATTCGATGTCGGCCGGATCGATCCCCACGTGGTGGGCGATCACCATGCGCCCCTTCTCGATCACGGCGTCCCCGGCCCGCAACAGGGCGGAGCCACCGAGCTGGAGCGATCGCGAGCCCATGGTCCCGGTGCCTCTCGACACCTTGCGCGAGTCGCCTTGGACCACACGGACCTGATCGATCGGGATGTTCAACCGCTCGGAGACCACCTGGGCGAACGTGGTCTCGTGGCCCTGCCCGTGGGCCGAAGAGCCCGAGTAGGCCGTGGCAGTCCCGTCGGTGTGGATCTCGACCTGGCCCCACTCCTTGCGGGCCTCGGGGGCGGTGATCTCCACGTACACGGAGACCCCGATCCCCAGCTGGACGCGGTCCCCCGCGTCGCGGCGGCGGGCCTGCTCGGTGCGCAGTTCGTCGTAGCCGGCCGTGGCCAGAGCGAGGTCGAGGGCCGCCTGGTAGTCGCCCGAGTCGTACCGCTCGCCGGTGGCCGACACGTACGGGAACTCGTCCGGGCCGATCAGGTTGCGTCTGCGCAATTCGATCGGATCGATACCCAGTTCGGCGGCGAGCAGATCGACCATGCGCTCCAACGTGATGGTCGCCTCGGGCCGCCCCGCTCCCCGATAGGCGTGGATCGGTGTGGTGTTCGTCACGGCGCTCTGCCACTCGAACTCGACGCGGGGGATCCGGTAGGGGCCCGCCGCCATGCGGCGGGTGAAGTGGGGCAGGTAGGCGCCGAACAGGGGATAGGCGCC
>JBFGRR010000197.1:0-3618 GCA_041567215.1 Acidimicrobiia bacterium
ATGCTCAGGAGTGAGGTGACCTCTTCGGCGAGGTCGATGTGGGAGGCGATCACCCGCAGGCTCCCGTTTTCGGCCTTCGCCTGCGCCAGCAGGTCTTCGATGATGTTGGAGAGCTCTGTCGCCTGTTCCACCACCATGCCGAGCATCTCGGCGGAGTCAGGATCCAGCTGGTCGACGAGGGTCTCCTGGAGGATCGCCGCGAGACCGATGATCCCGGTGAGCGGTGTGCGCAACTCATGAGACACCGAGGCGATGAGCTGATCCTTGGAGCGCACGACCTCCTCGAGCCTGGTCTTGAGGGCGTTCACTTCGGCGAGGTTGTCGGCGAGACGACTGTTTTCCAGGGTGACCGCCAGCTGCGATCCGAGGGTGGCGAGAATCCGCGCATCCTCCTGGTTGAACCCCGAGACATCGCCGAGACGATCGGTTGCGAGCATCAGACCGATCAACCCGGTCTCTCCGCTCAGGTGGACGGCGATCGCGTCGGTGGATGCGAAGATGCCGGCTGTTTCGAGGCGATCGAGGCCTTCGGTCAGGATCACCGGCTTCAGCTGGGTCCGGAGGCCGAGCCAGGGCTCGGTGTCGAGGTCCACTGCCACGGGTTTCATGATGCTCTCGGATGTGCCCGGACCGATGGTGGACAGGTACTGGAGCTCCCCCTTGCCGAAGAGCAGCACCGCGATGCTCTCGGCCTTCACGAGGTCGATGCCCAGCCGGCCGGCTACGGCTATCGAACTCTCGAGTTCGGGAGTCTTGTGGAGGCTCTTCGTAGCCTCGAAGAGCGACGAAATGCGCGCCCGTTCGGTCCTCTGCGCCGAGTATGCGCGGTAGGCGAGATACAGGAACAGTGGCGGGGCGATGCCCAGCCACGCTGCGTCGGGACTGGAGTGGAGGATCGCAACGGCACCGGTGGCCATGACGGCGTTCATGACCGTCCCAGCCGACGACAGCGCCAGGACTTCTGCGGTCTCCCGCAAAGACTCCGTTCCCCCACTGGCGAGGATGGCCGCGACCACCAGTCCGTGGGCCACCCAGAGTGCCGCGAGCGCGGACACACCGGCCGCCACCGCGGTACCCAGGCCAGGGCTGAAGTCGGAGCCGACCACGGCCCGGAAGACGAGGATCGCCACGACGGCCTGTACGGAGAACTGGCCGAGGTTGAAGGCGAGCTTGACGGGCGCCTGACGACGGACGATCACCAGCGCAGCCAGGTATCCACAGAACTGTGCCGAGATCAGCTCGAGCGGATTGAGGAAGAAAAGCCCGACGATGAGCGGTACCTCATTCATCGAGAACGAGTGCGCATCCCTGCGGAATTGGAGGTGAATGACCGCTGACTCGGCCACGAAGAAGCCTGCCACCATGATCAGCCAGGGAACACGATATGTCGTCGATGGGGGCCCGAGCGGGACGACCCATCCCCAGATCGAAACGATCGCAGCCGCCCAGATGGCGAACGTCAGGGTCCACACCCGCTGGTTCCCCGGCCGTGACGCCCCGTTCGCATAGCGGATCCGGTTCAGGACCCTTGCAACGGGTTCGACGAAGAATTGCCCATTCGGCATGGGGTGGTCATCGGCAGCGGTGATGGTCCGGTTGAGGAAAACGGTCTGCGCGGTGCTAGGCCGGCGCGGGGTGCGCACCGGTCATCCCCAGGACTGGCCCAGCCAGGCCTTGCTCGACCACGACGTGCCGGACCAAGAGGTCCCCGACCACGACGTGCCGGACCAAGAGGTCCCCGACCACGACATGTCCGACCACGAGGTCCCGGACCAGGAGGTGCCCGACCAGCTGGTTCCGGACCAACTCGTCCCCGACCAGCTGGTCCCAGACCAACTGGTCCCAGACCACGAGGTGCCGGACCAGGAGGTGCCGTTCCAGTCGCCTCCCGACCAGGAGGTGCCCATGGCGGCTGCCGTCGACCAAGAGGTGCCGTCCCAGGTGACCCCGAAGATGTCTCGTTCCCCGTCGAGGATCACGCCGTCGGTCTCGAGTCGCTCGCTGCCCCGGCTGGCGTCGAGGCTGCCGAGTCCGCTGGATGGCAGGAACGTCTGGGTGAAGAGAGGTGTCGTCTCCCGCTGGGTCCTGCCCATGTCCGGCAGGCCGGCTCCCTGGCAGAGGGCGCTGGCTTTGCTGATCGAGGTGGAACCGAGCATGAGGAGCTTCTTGACCTGGTCGGGGCTCGCCTGCGGCCGCTCCTGCACGAGCAGAGCTGCCAGTCCCGAAACCACCGCCGCGGACTGGCTGGTGCCCGAGCCGAGGAAGTAGCGGCCGGAGATCGTCGCATTGGGGAAGTTGGTGTCCGCAGTCGAACCAGGGCTCCTGAGCGACACCACCGACTGACCGGGAACCACCACGTCCACCGAGCGAGCGGCGGTTCCACAGTTGGAGAAGGGGGCCACGTCGCTGACGCCCGGCCGGGTCTTGCCACTGGTGGTCGAACCCACCGCGATCACGAAGGGATCCGTGGCCGGGTTGCGGAGAGCACTCGAGTTTCCGTCGTTACCGGCGGCGACCACGACGACGATGCCGGCCTTCCACGCCTGCTCGACGGCGAATGCCAGCGGATCGACGAGATATGACTGGGACGAGTCGGTTCCGAACGACAGGTTGAGAACCCGGATGTTGAGTCCGTGCTTGTTCCGGTTCTGCACCACCCAGTCGATGGCAGCGATCACCTGTGACACATCGGTCGCCCCGTTGCGATCGGCGACCTTGACATTGACGATGCGTGCCCCGGGAGCGACGCCGAGGAACTCGCTCGAGTTGGTCGACGAGATGGCGGCGTTGTTGTCCCGACCGGCGATGATGCCGGCCATGTGGGTGCCGTGGCCGAAGGTGTCGAGATGGCGGAACTTGTCGGACTGCGACTCGAATGAGAGGTCTGGTCCGTTGAGCACCTTGCCGGGTTGGGTGAGACCGGGCACACCGACCACACCGGAGTCTATGAGCGCAACGTCCACGCCGGCTCCCGTGTACCCCTTGGTCCAGTAGTCGGCGACCTGAACGATCCCGGTGGCGATCCGAAAGACCGAGCCTTCATACGTGTTGGGGTTGTAGTTCTTGATCTTGGACGCGTCATCCCATCCCGCGGTGCTCAGGGCGAGACGTTCGTTCGGGGACACCGAAGCCACTGCGGGATCGGCGGCGAGAGCGTCCACCGCATCGGATGGAACGGTCGCGGAAAAGCCTCCTACCAGGCCGAGTTCGAGTCCGACGGTCCCGCCGAGACGCTCGACCAGGGCCTCTGCGTCCGCGCTCGACGGGACGGCCTCGATCACCAGCACCGACAGGTCCTCCGTTGTCGTTGGGACAGCCAGGGCAGGGACCGCTACCGAGACGACGAGGGCGAGCGCCGCAAAGGACGAGGACCAACGGGAAGACATTCGGGACTCCGATCGAAACGTCATAGGTCTGTCATCGACAAATCGAGCCTCGAAACGGGAGCGCCATACCGTTCACGCGCCAATGCACTAGTCCCTGTCTGGTTGCCGGGCGACGGGCCCTATCCTCCCCGGCGATGCCATCCACACGCCGGCTGTCGCGCATCGGCCTCGCCGCCACTCTCGCCCTGGTCGCCTTCGGCGCGTTCACCCGCGGGAGCGGAAGCGGCTACGG
>JBFGRR010000198.1:0-3589 GCA_041567215.1 Acidimicrobiia bacterium
CCTCACCACCAGGATCCGCGACTGGAGGCGCTCTCCGCCGGCGCCGATGTCACCGTGGTGAGCGTCGGATACCGGCTGGCGCCCGAGCATCGGCACCCGAGCGCACCCGACGACTGCGAGGCTGCTGCTCTCTGGCTCACCGGGAACGCGGCTCGCGAGTTCGGCTCCGACAAACTGGTGATCGGAGGAGAGTCGGCGGGCGCCCATCTCGCAGTGGTCGCTTTGACCAGGATGCGCGACCGTCATGGCTTTCGGGGGTTCTCTGCAGCCAACCTGCTCTACGGCATCTACGACCTCCGGATGACCCCCGGTCTACGTGCCTGGGGCGATCGCAACCTCATCGTCGACACGGGTGCGATGGGGTGGTTCATCGACCATTACCTGGGCGACCATTCTCGCGACGATCCCGATGTCTCACCGTTCCTCGCGGAGATCTCGGGACTTCCCCCAGCCCTGTTCACGGTGGGCACGGAGGATCCTCTGCTCGAGGACAGCCTCTTCATGCACGCGAGGTGGGGCGCTGCCGGCAACGTCTCTCAGCTCGACGTGTATCCCGGCGGTTGCCATGCATTCGACGCCTTCCCGCTGGCGATAGCCGACGAGGCCTCAGAGCGGATCCGCCGGTTTTTCCTCGACGTGCTTGCCTGAGCGAGGGCCTCGAGGCGGTTCCACCAGCGCCTCGGACTCGATGAGCTCGTGACGCTCGATAGCGGTGGAGATGAACGCCTGGATGGTCGCAGTCACCGGAAGTGCCAGCACCGCGCCGATTCCTCCGAGGATGCTGGCTCCGGCGATGACCGACCCCACGGACACCGCAGGATGGATCGCCATCGCCTTGGCCGTGATCCGCGGCGCGACCAGGAAGTTCTCCACCTGCTGGTAGGCAATCAGCGCCAAGAGCACCCAGGCAGCGGTGGCGGGGCTCTGGAACAGGGCCACCAGCACCGGCAACACCGCCGCGATATAGGTACCCACCACGGGCACGAATTGGGACAGGACGCCGACCCACATCCCGAGAGCCAGTGAGAACGGGACGTCCAGCAGTCGCAGGACGCCGGCCGTGAAAGCTGCGGCGACCAGCGCGAGCACGAAACGCGAATACACGTAACCGCCGGTCTTGTCGACGGCGATCTCCCAGATCCTCAGGACCTCTCGCTGACGGCGCTGCGGCAGCACCGCCAGGACGGTGCGACGCCACTCGGGCCCCTCTGCCACCATGTAGTAGGCGAAGAGGGTGATTGTCACAACCCTGAACAGAGCGCCGAACACCGTGTTCCCGACCGCGAAGACCCCGCCGGCCACGTCGCCGCCGTAGTTCTCGATGAGGTCTCCGAGGTTGTTCAGCTGGCGGTCGACCTGTGGATCGACCAGCTCGATGTCGAAGAACTGCTGCTCATCGATGAAGCTCTGGACGTTCTCGAGGTAGGCAGGGAGGTTGTCCGTGAGTTCGCTTGCCTGGGTGACGAACAACGGCACCAGCGCCGCCGCGAACCCCGCGACGACGAGATACGTGCCCAGGAAAACCACGACCGTGGCGATGCGCCGCGGCCAGCCCCGCTTCGAGAGGAACTGAACGGCGGGTTCGAGCGCCACCGCCACGAAGAGGGCGATGAACACGATGAATATCAGCGTCCGCAGCTGAGCCGCGATCCAGAGGGTGGCCAGCACCCCCAACACGACCAAGGCCACCGACAAGGCAGCCCTCGGTAACCAGGATGGGGCTTTGGGTGGTTGTGGCAGCACGTCGCAACGCTACATCGACGAAGGGGGCACTTCCATATACTGCCGACCCCGTATCTCAGAGGCCGTCATCACCCGCACATCCGGAATCCTCCTGCATCCGACCTCGCTGCCGGGTCCTCTGGGCATCGGCGATCTGGGGCCCGGAGCCCATCGCTTCGTGGACCTTCTCGTCGAGATGGGCCAGGTCTGGTGGCAGATGCTCCCGACCGGACCGACCGGATACGGCGACTCGCCCTATCAGTCTCCGTCGACCTTCGCCGGGAATCCACTGCTGGTGAGTCCCGAACTGCTCGTCCAGGATGGACTTCTCGACGCCGATGCGATTTCGGAGCCACCGCCGTTTCCGACCACCAGGGTCGACTTCGGATCCGTCATCGGCCATCGCATGGCACTGCTCGCCGAGGTTGCCGACCGGTTCGACCAGCGCGCCTCCCCGGAAATCCGCAGCGGATTCGACACCTTCGTCGATGAGCACGGGCCCGTCTGGCTGGACGACTTCTGTCTGTTCACGGCCATCAAGCGTCACAGCTCCCTCCGGCCCTGGTGGGAGTGGGACAAGGGGACGGCACGCCGCAGACGGCGTGCACTGAAGAGGGCCCGCAACGCCATGACCGCTCCGATGCGCCGTGTGGCGATCGAGCAGTTCTTGTTCGACCGCCACTTCCGGAAACTCCGTGACCACGCAAGGGAGTCTGGTGTCCGGTTGATCGGCGACATCCCGATCTTCGTGGCCCACGACTCGGCGGACGTGTGGGCAAACCGCCATCTGTTCTACCTGGACAAGAGGGGTCTGCCCACCGTGGTGGCCGGCGTGCCGCCGGACTACTTCTCGGTAACGGGCCAAAGGTGGGGCAATCCGCTCTACGCCTGGGATCGGCACGAAGGCTACGAATGGTGGACCGCCCGAATGCGGCGGGCGTTCGACCTGTTCGACCTGGTGCGGGTGGACCACTTCCGGGGTTTCTGCGCGTACTGGGCGATCCCCGCCTCCTGTCCCACAGCGGTCGAAGGTGAGTGGATCGAGGCGCCGGGGATGGCGCTCTTCGAGCATCTCGAGCAGACCTTCGAGGATCTCCCGGTGATCGCCGAAGATCTGGGAGTGATCACGCCCGACGTGGAAGAACTGCGCGACCGGTTCGCCTTTCCGGGCATGAAGATCCTCCAGTTCGGCTTCGGGACCGAAAGCACCCACTCCCCCGAGCAGTTCCGGCCCAACGTCGTCGCCTACACCGGAACCCACGACAACGACACGGCGGTTGGGTGGTTCAACGATCCATCACCCGACCGCGTGCCAGAGCGGGCCACCGCCCTCGAGTACCTCCACAGCGACGGCACCGAGTTCCACTGGGATCTGATCGAGGCCGTCCTCCGGTCGGTCGCCGACACCGCGATCGTCCCTCTCCAGGATGTTCTCGGGCTCGGATCGGAGGCGAGGATGAACACCCCCGGCACCGATTCGGGGAACTGGCAGTGGCGTTTCGACTGGCCGCAGCTGGGCGAGCCGGCGCGGCACCGTATGCGTAGCCTGACCATCGAATCGAACCGCAGGGGACCGAGATGAACCCGGTCGTGTGGCAACCGCAACGGGACGGGAGGTCCAACACGGAGAGGTTCATGGCGCGGCACGGCATCGCCGACTACCAGTCCCTACTCGAACGTTCGCTCGCGGATCCCGAATGGTTCTGGGCCGAAGTGATCGAATTCCTCGGCATCCCCTTTCAACGGCCATTCACCAAGGTGCGGGATGCCACCAACGGGCGTCCATGGACGACTTGGTTCACCGACGGACAGGTGAACCTGTCCGAGGCGTGTGTGGACCGATGGGCACGCGAGACTCCCCACCAGA
>JBFGRR010000199.1:0-3536 GCA_041567215.1 Acidimicrobiia bacterium
ACTCGGTGAGGGCCCCAATCCCCGCCACGTGGACGGCGTGACCGTTCTCGTATTCGACGGCGAGGCCGACGCGGTCCGAATGGCGACATTCATGCCCCGTTTCCCAAAGGACCTCACTTTCCGGAGGATCAAGGGAACGACGACGTGGGTACTCGGTTTGCGGCTGCCCGCTACAGCGAGGATCGAGTACCTCATCGACGTAGAACGATCGGGGCGCACCTCGCGGCGTCTCGACCCCCTCAATCCATGGATGGCCGGCAACCCGTTCGGCCGTAACTCCGTTGCATGGGGACCCGAGTATGCCCCGCCGGGTTGGGTGATGCGGGCGTCCCCGGTCCGGGGGCGGGTCGGCGAGATCCGGGTGCAGAGCCGGGCTCTCGAGGGCCGACGCCACCACAGCGTCTACTCGCCACCAGGTTCGCTCGCCACCACTCCCCTACCGCTGTTGGTCATCCACGACGGCACCGACTACCGCCGCCATGCACAGGTGTGCGATGCGCTCGATGTGCTCATAGGCAGGGGATCGATGCGCCCCGTGCGGGCGGTCCTGCTCGACCCCCGGGAGAGGCACACCGAGTACATCGCCGATCCACGGCACGCCGCCCATGTCGTCGAGGAGGTCATCCCCCACGTCGAACGTCGGTATGCCACTGTCAGACCCTTCGGAGTCATGGGCGCAAGCCTCGGTGCCGTGGCCGCCTGGCACGTGGCGCACTCCGCCCCGGCCGTGTTCGGACGCCTGTTTCTCCAGTCGGGCACGTTCGCCCGCGGGCAACACCCGGAGCTGAGCAACGAGATGCATCGATCGATTGCCCGATTCGTGAAGGCCGCGTTGGACGACCCCAAGCTGGGCTCTTCGAGGATCTTTCAGACGTGCGGCAGATACGAGTCCTTGGGCGAGTGGAACCGCCACGTCCATGAGGGGCTCCAGGCGAGCGGCATCGACTGCACATACGTCGAGAGTTGGGCCGGTCACGATTGGGGTGCCTGGCGCGATCACTTCGAGATGGGGCTGGCGGCGCTGTACCCCCCGAGGCCTTGATCTCGCAGTTAGGCTCGCCCATCGATGCCGACACGCAACATAGGCCTCTCTCTCGGAGCAGATCTCTGCTGGCCGATCTTCTATGAAGACATCCTCGGACGCCTCGACCCGCGAGTGCGGATCGCCGGCGAGGAGATCGACTTCTCTGTCGAACGTGTCACCATCGAACCGTTCGATCTCACCCAAGAGGTGCGCTACGACGTCCTCCTCGATCGCCTCACGCCCTGGTATCACACCAGCCGGGAGTGGATCAAAAAGGCGGTGG
The DNA here is from genome assembly GCA_041567215.1 of Acidimicrobiia bacterium. Taxonomy (GTDB): domain Bacteria; phylum Actinomycetota; class Acidimicrobiia; order Spongiisociales; family ZC4RG35; genus JBFGRR01. Next base: position 1,308 of record JBFGRR010000199.1, read on the forward strand.
TGCACGACGACCTCTACGTGCTCAACAACCCCTTCACGCTGCAGTCGATGGAGAAACACACCTCCTACGCGGCGATGGCGCGGCTCGGTCTGCCGGTGCCCCGCACCGTTCTGCTTCCGCCGAAGGAGTACGACCATCAGCCGGATCTGCAGACCACGCTCACGTCATACGCCAGGCACTTCGATCTCGGCGAAGTAGGCCGGCAGGTGGGGTATCCGTGCTACATGAAGCCGTTCGACGGCGGCGCCTGGAGAGGAGTGTCGAGAATCGAGAACGAAGACGATCTTCGCCACTCATATGAGCAATCAGGCCGCCAGATCATGCACCTGCAGGCGGCGGTCGAGCCATTCGACCTCTTCGTGAGGGCGCTGGCGGTCGGGCCACAGGTCAACATCATCAAATACGACCCGGCGGCGCCCCTGCATGATCGCTACAAGGTGGACTTCGACATCGTCAGTCCCGAGGAAGGCTCGCTCCTCACCGACATGGCGTTGACCATCAACAGTTTCTTCGGGTGGGACTTCAACTCGTGTGAAGGGCTCAGGAAGGACGGGGTGTTCTATCCCATCGACTTCGCCAATGCCTGCCCCGACAGCCAGGTGACCAGCCTCCACTTCCACATCCCCTGGCTCGTCAAGGCCAAGATACGCTGGTCGCTCTATGTAGCGGCCACCAACCGCCGCATGCGACACATGCCCTCGTGGGAACCTTTCTTCCTGGTGGCGGACAGCGATGCTCCCTTCCGCGAGAAGCTCTCGGAGTATGCCGAGATCGCACGAGAGTGGTTCGAGACAGACCGTTTCGAGGACTTCTGCGAGAAGAACCTCACCGACCTCGACGAGGTCACCTGGCATTACTTCGCGACCGACAAGGCCAAGGAAACGGTGCGCGCCAAGGTGGCGGTCCTCTTCCCGGCCCACGAGGTCGAGGAGTACACCGAGCACTTCTGGGGCCTCCTCCAGTTCTGGCGCCAGACGGAAGCAGACCACCTCGGCCTCGTATGAAGAGCCAGGAGTCCTGGCATTCGGATCGTGTGGGCCAGGAGGTTCGTCTGGTCCGTTGGGGTGCCTACGGGGTCCCGGTGCTCGTCTTCCCCACGGCAGGCGGCGACGCGGAGGAGATCGAACGTATGGGAGTCGTCGAAGCCGTCTCCCCCCTGCTCGCTGCTGGCAGGGTCAAGCTCTATTCCGTCGATTCCATCGCGGGTCGGGCTTGGATGGAGCGCCGGGATCCGCTGCACGCGGCCTGGCTCCAGAACCAGTTCGATGCCGCCGTCCGGTGGGAGGTGGTCCCGGCGATCCGGACGGACTGCATGGATGACGAGATCGAGGTCGTATCCGCCGGAGCATCGATCGGTGCTTTCAACGCCCTCGAAGTCCTGTGCCGGCACCCGGATGTCTTCGGTGCGGCGGTGGGCATGAGCGGGACATACGATCTGCAACCCTGGATGGGAGGCCTGTGGTCGGATGACTTCTACTTCTCGTCTCCCCTCCACTACCTCCCGAACTTGTCGGGCGGTTACCAGCTCGACTGGCTCCGAACCCGATTCGCCATCCTGGCAACCGGGACGGGAGACTATGAGGATCCCCACGAATGCTGGCGGATTGGTGAGGTGCTTGGGTCGCGCGGTGTCCCCTACCGGGTCGACTACTGGGACGGGTGGGCCCATGATTGGCCCACCTGGCGCCAGATGCTCCCCGCCTATCTCGACGAGTTGGTCCCGTGATGGATTCCTGGGCGCCCACGGCGGCACGACAGGCTCTCGGGCGGGCCGAAAGGCGACTGCGGAAGCCGTTCGAGGATCATGACAAGCGCTGGCGACGGTTTTCGGCGCGACTCGAGTCCGAGGCAGAGCGGATCTTCGAGCTCGCACACTCGCTGTATGGGTGGCGCTGGGACTTCGCCTGGCACCTCGAGGAGCTTCTCGTGGTCGCAGCCAGGGCATCCGCGGCGAGATCGAAGTGGCTCCGAAAGAGAGACCGGGATGCCGACCATTCGTGGATGACCGCACCCGAGACCCTTTGGGGGCAGTGCTATGTGGACCGCTTCGCAGGGGACTTCTCGGGTCTCTACCGCTCTCGCGGGTACTTGAGGGATCTCGGCGTGACCCATCTCCATGTGATGCCCCCGTACCTGACGCCCCGCGGTCGATCGGACGGTGGCTATGCAGTCAGCGACTATCGCAGGACTCGTCCCGAACTCGGGACCATGTCGGAGTTCCGCAGGGTC
>JBFGRR010000200.1:0-3532 GCA_041567215.1 Acidimicrobiia bacterium
GACCTGGTACCGGGCGAGATGAGGCCGGGCGCCGAGCAGGGAGAGCAGGCGTACCGGGCCGCGAGCGGAGGGCCGGTCGCCCAGGGACGCGTCGGCGCCGGTGTAGGCGCCACGGTCGCCAAGTGGCGGGGATTCGAGCACATGACTCCCGGGGGTCTCGGTTCGGCTGCGGTCCGCCGCGGCGATGCCGTCGTCGCGGCGCTGGTCGTCGTCAACGCGGTAGGCGATGCCTTCACCCTCGAGGGAGAGTCGCTGACCGGTGGAGATCCCGTTCCCGGACCGCCGGGTCTCTTCCCTCCGCCGGCCGAGAACACGACGCTCGCCGTGGTCGCCACCAACGCGGGGCTGTCGCGCAACGAACTGTCGCGCCTGGCGGTCCGCGGCCAGGATGCCTACTCGGTGTGCCTGCGTCCCGCCCACACCCGCTTCGACGGTGACGCGCTGTTTGCGGTGTCTTGCGGGGATGTGGAGGCCGACGTCGAGATCCTGGCCGAGGCCGCCTTCGAGGCGGTGGGCAGGGCGATCGAGGCTGCGCTGCGCGCTTCGGCGGAGGGAGCGCCCGGAGCATGAACCTCTCCCTCCTCTCCGAGCAGGCTCACGCATGCACGGCCTGTGACCTCTCCAAGACCCGCAACAAGGTGGTTTTCGGGGTGGGATCCGCCGACGCCGAGCTGATGTTTGTCGGCGAGGCGCCGGGCCGGAACGAGGACCTCCAGGGTGAGCCTTTCGTGGGCGCGGCCGGCCGGCTCCTCGACTCGCTTCTCGCCGAGGTCGGCATCGCCAGGGAACGGGTGTACATCGCCAATGTTCTCAAATGCCGTCCCCCCGGCAACCGCGATCCTCGCACCGAGGAGATCGAGGCCTGCAAGGGGTATCTGCGCGGCCAGCTGGATCTCATCGATCCGTCGGTCGTGGTCACCCTCGGCAACTTTGCCACCAAGCTGTTGCTTCGCACCGAGACGGGGATCACCAGATTGCGCGGCCAGGCCTATCCCTGGTGGCGAGACAAGACCCTCATACCGACGTACCATCCGGCTGCCGCCCTGCGCGGTGGCGAGCGGGTCACCGATCTGATGCGAGAGGACTTCCGATTGATGAAACGAGCTCTCGATGAGCGCGTCACCCCGCCGCCGGCGCCGAGCGAACCCGAGCAGATGGGCCTCTTTCAGTGATCATCCACTGTCCCACCGAAACCGACACCAGGGCCGCAGCCGGGCGGCTGGCCGCCCTGTGCCGGCCGGGTGACGTGATCCTCCTCGCCGGGCCTCTCGGCTCGGGCAAGACGGCCTTCACCGGGGGCCTCGCCGACGGGCTCTTCGTCGATGAGCCGGTGGTCAGCCCGAGCTTCGTGATCATGCGGCGGTACGAGTCCGGGTTCCTCCCGCTGATCCACATCGACGTCTATCGCCTGGGTTCGATAGGGGAGTTCGACGACATCGAACCCCTGGAGGAGGGACGCGACGGCGTCACCGTCATCGAGTGGGGCAACGCCGTGGCCGAGGCCGTGCCCAACGATCACCTGATGGTTCGTTTCGAGGTGGTCGGTGAGGGAGAGCGGGTTTTGACATTCGTGCCCTCGGGCGTGTGGACTCTGCGGCCACTGGAAACGATCGGAAGCGCCGACCAATGAAGATCCTCGCGATAGACACCGCCACTCCGGCCTCCTCCGTGGCGCTCCTCGACGGTCGCGAGGTGCTGGCAACCGCCTCGAGAGTCGATCGGCGCGGCCACAGCGCTTTTCTCGTCCCTGCACTCGACTTCTGTTTCGACCAGGTCTCGTGGCGGCCCGAGGACCTGGACGCGGTGGTGGTGGACGTCGGGCCGGGTCTCTACACGGGTATCCGTGTCGGCATCGCCTCGGCGCAGGGTCTTGCCGCTGCCGTGGGGATCCCCGTGGTCGGAGCCACCTCGCTCGACGCCATAGCCCTCAGGGCGGCCACCGGACGACGCCACATCTGGGCCCTGGTCGATGTCCGCCGGGGGGAGTTCGCAGTCGCCGGATACCGTCCCGTCCCCGGCGGGGTGGTGAAGGACGAGCCGGCGCAGTTGGTCACCCCCGAACGCCTGCGGGCGCTGTTGGAATCAGACCCCGAGGACGTGCTGGTGGTGGGGGACGTTGCAGGCCTGCCCGAAGGAACCCTGCGAGGCGTCCATCGTGCCAAGACCGGGCGACCCCGCTACCCCTCGGCCGAGGCGCTGGCGGAGGCCGCCGCCGCCACCCTCCTCAAGGCCGATCACACCGACGACGTTCGTCCCCTGTACATGCGGGAACCCGATGTCACCATCAATTGGGACCTGCTCCGCACCCAGGGCCCCTGGGCGGGGGCCTGAGAAGTGGAGACCATCATCGCCGGCGAGAAGGTCCTGTTGAGACGGATGGAGGCGGACGACATACCTGCCGCCGTCGTCATCGAGGAGGCCGCCTACCGCCAGCCCTGGTCGGCGCAGGTCTTCGCCGACGAACTCGCCCAGCCATCACGCACCTACATGGTGGCGGAAGTCGATGGCGAGATGGCCGGCTTCGGGGGAGTGATGGCGGTCGGTGACGAGGCCCACATCACCTCGATCGTGATCGATCCCGCCAGGCGCGGCGGCCGGATCGGCACCCGTCTGATGCTGGGCCTGATAGAAGCCGCCCTGCTGGGAGGCGCCGGCTCCCTGACACTGGAGGTCAGGTCGTCGAACACCGCAGCACAAGCCCTCTATCGCCGGTTCGGCATGGCTCCGGTAGGGGTCCGCAAGCAGTACTACAAAGATGAGGACGCCTTGATCATGTGGGCCCACGAGATCGACGGAGACGAGTACCGGGCGCGGCTCGACGAGATCCGTTCGTCCCTGCAAGGAGACGCCTCGTGAACCCGACCATCCTCTCCTTCGAGACGAGCTGTGACGAGACCGCCGTGGCGGTGGTGCGCGGGACCGAGATCCTCTCGAACGTGCTCTCGTCCCAGGTGGACCTCCACTCCAAGTTCGGCGGAGTGGTTCCCGAGGTCGCCGCCCGCGCCCATGTCGAGGCGATCCGGGCGCTCACCCACAGAGCCATCGTCGAGGCGGGGGTGCATCCCGACGACCTCGATGCCGTGGCGGCCACCGAAGGCCCAGGGCTGGTGGGTGCCTTGCTGGTGGGCCACTCCTTCGCCAAGGCCACCGCATGGGCGAGACAACTGCCGTTCGTGGGCGTAGACCACATGGAGGGCCACCTCTTCTCGCCGGTGCTCGAGTTCCCGGAGTTCGCTCCCCCCGCCGTGGTGTTGCTCGCCTCGGGTGGTCACAGCCAGATCGTCCACGTCCGCGAGTGGGGTTCGTACGAGGTGCTCGGTGCCACCATCGACGATGCGGCCGGGGAGGCTTTCGACAAACTGGCCCGGGTGATGGGCCTCGGGTTCCCGGGTGGTCCCGCCATCGACAAGATCTCCAGGGAGGGCAACCGGAGAGCGATCGACTTCCCGCGGGCGCTCGCCGATCGTCCGTACGACTTCTCGTTCTCGGGCCTCAAGACGTCGGTCCTGACCTTCATCGAGAAGGCCTCTGC
>JBFGRR010000201.1:0-3529 GCA_041567215.1 Acidimicrobiia bacterium
AACCTGCTGGCCGTCCTCGAAGACGATGTGGCCATAGAACACCCCACCAGCGGCCTCTTTCGCTTCCGGGGCGGGCATCGGCTGTGGGCGGCCCGGGAGGTGCCGGCCATCACGTATGCCCCCGACGATCACGCCTGCTCTGTGGAAAACCTGGCCACGGCGATGGTGATCACCGGGCCGCCCGACGCAGCCGGTCTGGCCAAGCGCATCACCGTGACCGGGGAAGACGGGATGCTCCGTGTAGACCACGCCATCGAGAACCTGGGGGACTCCACCCTGGAGATCGCTCCTTGGTCGATCACCCAGTTCCCTCTCGGCGGGTTGGCGCTGCTCCCTCTCGGTGGGACCACCTCCCCCGGGAACCTCCAGGCCAGCGGCCGGCTGGTCACCTGGCCCTACACCTCGCTCACAGACCCGCGCCTCCGGTGGCGAGATGCAGGCGTGACGATCGAAGCCGGGCGGGGACCGGCGCTCAAGATTGGATCGGGCCCCAGCCCGCGACACCTCGGCTATCTGCGGGAAGGCTGGCTGTTCACCAAGCAGATTCCCCGCGCGCAACCGGGCGAATACGCAGACCACGGCGCCGTGGGCCAGGTCTTCACCGGCGAGTCGTTCTGCGAACTGGAGAGCATGGGGCCCCTGACGCTGCTCGAGCCGGGCAAGTCGGTCTGGCACCGCGAGCACTGGGTCGTAGCGTCCTGCGAGGGCGAAGAGGAGGCATGGTCGATATTGGAGGGCGCTTGAGACACGTGATCGGAATCGACTCGTCGACCACCGCTACCAAAGCCATCGCCGTCGACGAGGCAGGCTCGGTGGTAGGCACCGGAAGCTCGGAGTACTCCTACGAGACGCCCCGTCCGCTCTGGTCCGAGCAGGATCCGCACCTGTGGTGGACGGGAACGGTCGAGGCGATCGGGGAGGCTCTGACCAAAGCTGGGATCTCAGGGCGAGACGTCGGCGCGGTGGGTCTCACCGGACAGATGCACGGCTCGGTCCTGCTGGACGATGACGGTGAGGTGGTGCGGCCGGCACTTCTCTGGAACGACCAGCGGACCGGGGCCGAATGCGACCACATACGCGAGGTGCTCGGTGACCGGCTCGTGCCGATCACCGGCAACGACGCCCTCACCGGCTTCACCGCTCCCAAGCTGGTCTGGGTGCGCGACCATGAACCGGAGGCCTGGACTCGAATTCACCACGTCCTCCTTCCCAAGGACTACGTGCGTTACCGGCTCACCGATGCCTACGCCACCGATGTCGCAGACGGATCCGGGACCCTGCTCTTCGACGTCGCCCGGCGCACGTGGTCACCGGAGGTCCTCGAAGCACTCGACATCGACCCCGCCTGGATGCCCAAGACATACGAGGGTCCAGAGATCACCGGGCTGATCAGCGCCGAAGCCGCCGCCGCAACCGGCCTGAAGGCGGGGACTCCTGTGGTTGCGGGAGGCGGCGACCAGTCGGCAAACGGAGTGGGTGTTGGGGCGGTCGATCCCGGAGTGATGGCTCTGTCATTGGGCACATCCGGGGTCGTCTTCGCCGCCACCACCGAGCCGGTGATCGAGCCCGCCGGGAGGGTCCACTCCTTCTGTCATGCGGTCCCCGGGCGGTGGCACATGATGGGGGTGATGCTCTCGGCGGCCGGGTCGCTGCGCTGGTACCGCGACGCCCTCGCACCCGGCACCGAGTTCGGGGAGCTGGCCGGAGAGGCGGGCGAGGTTCCGGCGGGCGCTCAAGGCCTGCTCTTCCTTCCCTACCTGACCGGTGAGCGGACCCCCCACCCGGACCCGCTGGCTCGAGGCGCGTTCGTGGGACTGACCGTCCGCCACGACCGGCGGCACCTGACCAGAGCGGTTCTGGAAGGCGTCGCCTTTGGACTGAAGGACGGATTGGACCTGATGACGGCGGCAGGAATGCCACCGCCCTCGGAGATACGGGCATCGGGAGGCGGCACACGCAGCGGGGTCTGGCGCCAGATCCTTGCCGACGTGCTCGGAGCGGAGATCTCGATCGTTGAGACGGCCGAAGGCGCCGCCTACGGCGCAGCCCTGCTCGCCTCGGTGGGCGCAGGTTGGTTCGCATCCGTCAGGGAGGCGACTACGGCAACCGTCAAGACGAACCCGGCAGCGTCACCCGGACCGGACCGCCGCCGCTACGCCGAAATGCACACCGTCTACCGGGACCTCTACCCAGCCCTCAAGCAGTCTTTCGAGGCACTTGCCTAGGACTCAGTCGGCCTCGTGGATGCTCCGCATCGACCAGACCAGCGTGCGCATCGTCTTCGGCTGCTTGAGCACCGTGACCACCGCGTCGGCGACGTCCTCGGCTCGCAGCATCTTGGCCAGACCGGGCATGTCGGGGGTCCGGCCCGTGCCCATCGCGAACTCCGTGGCCGTGCCGCCCGGGCAGATGGTGCTGACCCGGATGTTCTTCTCGCGTAGTTCCCGGTCGAGGCCACCCGCCAGTCCCACCTGTGCGAACTTGGTGGCCGCGTAGACGGCCTCGTCGCCTGCGCCTCTCAGACCAGCGACGGAGGCAACGATGACGATGTCGCCGCCCCCCGCATCGAAGAACTTCGGGACCGCGGCGCGAATCGGCCACACCGTCCCGGCCACGTTGGTGTCCATCATGTCCGCCAGCTGCTCGTCCGTGAGGTCCATGATCCCGCCATACGCGCCGATGCCAGCGTTGGCGACGATCGCATCGAGGCGCCCGAACTCCTCGAACGCCGTCTCGACCAGGCGATGCGAATCCTCGGGGCTGCGGACGTCCATCTCGACCACCGCGACCCTGTCGCCAAGTTCGGTGGCCAGGCCGTCCAGCCGCTCCCGGCGGCGAGCTCCCAGCACCACCGAAGCCCCCTCGACGGCCAGCGCCCGGGCGGATGCCGCTCCTATCCCTGCACTGGCTCCGGTGATGGCCACGACCTTTCCCGCGAGATCTTCCACTTGATCCTCCCTATCGATCAGGTGAGCTCACACTACCCCTCGGTCGGGACCCCTCATCGGGCGACGGTCATGACCTTGCGAGGGCTGAGCAGGAACGGCGCCAGATAGGCGGGGATGTTGGAGAAGGGCAGCACGTCTGGGTGCAGCTCGATGCCCAGCACCTCGCTCATGAACTGTCTCCGTGCCTGGATCCGAGCCCAGGCATCGGGGTAGCGGGCCTCGAATTCGGCCCGCAGCGACTCGTCGGCGAGGGCGATCCCGTCCTCGATGTTGGTGGTGAAGTAGTCGGTGCCGGTGGCCGGGATGATGTCCACCTGGAACGCCATACCCGACCTCAACACGATCTCAGAACCCGGATATACGGGCGAGTTGACCCACTCATCCAGGTGAATCTGATGGCCGGGATTGAGGAAGATCCCGAAGAACGGGTCGCCGAGGCGTCTGTCCACGATCTCCTGGAGCGACCCGCCTCTCTGCCCGACGTGAAGAGCCTGGTACCACTCGACGACCGCCTCGAAGTAGGGGGCGACGAGCTTCTCGACGTAGTTGGAGATCTCTGCCGGCAGCTCCTCGGGTCCTTC